>NZ_JBEZLA010000001.1:0-175419 GCF_040651925.1 Streptomyces sp. NPDC048349
CCGTACCACCGGTGAGCCGCTGAAGGGCGGGCAGCCGCGGACGGTCAAGGTCGCCCGCTTCGTCGTACGGGCCCCAGGGGTTGTCCCCGGCGGGCCCTGAGCAGGTAGGCCATGTCGGACTCGAACCGACAACCAACGGATTAAAAGTCCCGGCAAGCTCATGCCGGGCCTTGCCGCTCGGTCCAGCATCCGGAAATGCCTGGTCAGGCGGCCGAACCCTGCCGATTGATCCGCCCCCGATCCAGCCGTTCCAGTACGTCCGCTCACGCATCGCTCACGGCAGGTGTCGCTGTGGGCCCTGTCACTGGGACACGGAAGGCGGCAGCCGCCGCGCAGTGCGCGCAAATGATCGACTCCGTGATGGAAGCTGTGATCCACCCAGCTTCTCGAACGAAGATCACCCCTCTGCTGGGCCAACGCCAACTCTCTCACGCTGCTGCCATAGGGGACGGGAAGCCAGTGATCTTCAGGTCCGTCTGCCGGACCGGCGATCGGGAAGGCTGACGGCCCCGGAGCTGGGTTGGCGGAAACCTGTCCCTGGCCCGCGGGCCAGGTCAGAGCACACATGTACGGTTCCAGGGCGGCCAGGCATAGGAGGGGGAGCCTTGGAGCTGGAACACCGAACAGAGAACTTCGTCAACGCGTCGTGGTCCATGGTGGATCTCCGGGACCTCATCTACGACATGGTGGGCCTGCTCTTCACCGAGCTGAGCCAGCACGGTGGGATGGCGGGAGACGACGGCGCCGGGCGGGCTTTCGCCGCTGTGTACAAGCCGGCGGTGGCGACCGTGTTTGCCTCGGCGGGCCGCGCGCACCAGGTCATGGCGAACGGAGCCGGCACCCTTCTCAAGGCCGCCGAGGACTTCGTCCGGCAGAACAGTGAGATCGCTGCGTCATTCCTCGATCAGAGCCCGGCTGCCCCCGGTATCGGTCCGCAGCCGTCCGGCCCGGACTGCAACCCACGTGCCAGTCACAATGCCGAGGACCTTCCCGAGGTCGTCGGCGAGACGAGCTGGACTGATCAGTACCTGCTCGACAAACGCTTCCACGGGCAACGCGACAAGCTGCGCAAGACAGCAGCTGTCTGGAACTCGGCCGCCAAGATCCTCGAAGACGCCTACTGGGACTCCGGGACAGCATGGAAAACCGCGACCGCCAACCAACAGGGCGAGACGGCGACCGCGGTGGAGCAGTTCTTCAACCTGTTCGTGGGAAAGACGCCGCCACCCAGCGAAGTGGGTGGCGAAGAGACCCTGATGGCGAATCTCCCCACCGCCTGCCGCATGATCGCCAAAGCGTGTGAGGCGTACGCGGACCACGTCGAAACGGCATCGAAGCGCATCCCAGAAGAGTCGAACCCCATCACGGGTGACACCTTGCTCCCCTGGGACCGCGCCCGCTTTGGCGGCGACGGCCACGACGGCGGGCTGCACGAGCTGGTCTCCGGCGACATGCGCATCGCGAGCCTGGGCAAGATCCCGCCCGCCATGGACAGCTCCCAGGCTCGCGTCCCCATGCCCCAGCCCGACGGCGGCGGCTTCCTGCCATCGCTGCCGCCCTTCCTGGCGCCCCTGGTCCGTGCGCCGCTCCTGGTCCCGGTGGCGTACCGCCCCGCGAACGGGCCGCGGGTCCAGCCGATAGCGCCACCGGCGCCGCCCAACCCGCGGTTCCCTCCCCTCACGCCACCGCAGCAACAGAACTTCCAGACCTGGCTGAACTCGCTGCGTGCGGGCGACGTCTCGGGCGGCAGGCCCGCCGAGGTCGCCTATCAACTGCGTGTGGCCGGCTATCCCGAGTACGAAGTCCCCATCGCCCCGGGCACCGGCAAGGGCACCACCCTGATGGTCGACGGCTTCCGCGACAGCGACGGGATGGCCGTCGAGGCCAAGTACGTCAACAACCCGGGCAAGAAGTGCTACCGCTCACTGGAAGAGCTCCGCGCCAATCACCAGACGGGCAAGAAGGAGTTCCTCTTCGACCCCGACCGGAACGAGCTGCAGAAGTACGCCGCCGCACTGAACGACCCCCGCAACACCGAGATGCGCGGAGTGGAAACGGTCACCAACAATCCCGACTCCGTCGCCTACTGGCGCGTGATGATGGCGGCGTACGGCGTCAAGGGCTACGCCCGCTACGTTCCCTGACCCACCCTGCACCGCCAAGGAGTACACCCGTGGACGCGTCCCAGCTCGCCGAACTGCGCACCATGTACGTCTTCACCCCCATAGAGGGGCAGACCTGGGGGCTGACGTACGACAGCCTGAAGGCCAGGCTCCTGGAGCGCGATCCGGACGAGTTCATCCGGATCCAGGAGGGCGGGCAGATCCGAGGTTCGGCCATGCATTACGGCATCACCCTCGACGGTGAAGAGCTCGAAGGGTACGCACGGGTCCGGCCGGAAGGCATCTCCATCCTCGACTCCACCGCCCAGACGGCCGCGAATTTCGTAGGCTGGCTCCGGGAGCACATCGTCCCGGAAGGTGTGGCGATGACGTTCAACACCGCCTGGGGGCTGGAAGAGGATCTGCCTGACGCCACTGTCCCCGAAGTGACACGGCCCCGGCTTATCGCAGCCTTCCTTGCCCACCTCGAAGCCACCGGCCTGGAATGAGCGCAATGGCGATGCAGCCGTCTCGCCGCGTACGAGCCGCCACGCCGGCAAGCTCTTCACGATCGGCTTCAACTCCGGTCCTCGTATGGATCTTCGCCGCCGAGAGGTTCCCGGACGATCTCCGAGGGGCCGCGGACTCAGCCACCTGCACCCCGAGGTGGCGGATGGTGGCGGCGCCACTTCATCCGCCGGCGGAGGCGGTCAGCCCACCCTCGTTCCGCACCACAACAGCAGCCGAGAACCCGGCATGCCGCAGTGGCGCCGCCGCCGGCTCACGGACGCTGCAGCAGCCATCCAGGAGGCGCTGGAAGCGTCTCCTGTCCCAGAAGAACCCGCGCAATAGCCCTGGATGGCACCCCGTCCCGGGCCGTCCGCTCACGCACGGGCCTGAAAACGGCTGAGCGCCCCACCCGGCCAAAAACCGGGTGGGGCGCTCAGTGCCAGGTCAGAGGGGGTATCCCTCCCCTGCGAGCGGTAGGCCATGTCGGACTCGAACCGACAACCAACGGATTAAAAGTCCGCTGCTCTGCCAATTGAGCTAATGGCCCTCGGCGTGCTCACCCCAGAGCATAGCCGGACAGCGCCGGTCAGCCGATCGGGTATCGGCTGACCGGCCTGTCGGGGTCAGCGGAGCGGGGGCAGGACCCCGCGGAGCGGGACCGCGGTGACCTTGACCGAGCCGGTGGTCCGCAGCTCGGCGCCCTGGCCGTCGGCGGGCCTGGCCGTGAGCGTCCATTCGTAGTCACCGGGGAACAGGTAGGCCCCCGTCGGGGACTTTCCGTCCCACGCGGGCGCGATCACGCCGCGTGCCTCACCGCCGCTGCGCACGACCGTGGAGATGCCGGACATCTTGTTGCGCACCGTCAGCTTCCAGGACGACACGGGCTTGGACAGCCACCAGCGCGAGGGCCAGCTCTTCGCGAGCTTGAAGTCCGCAGTGGCGGGGACGTCCTGGTCGATCGCCGCGAGGGGCGAGGTCGAACCCGTCACGCCGACCAGGTGGACGGTCTCGCCCGCGTCCGTGTAGGCCGGCCGGCCGCCGAACGGGTCGATGGTCCAGTCGTGGCCGTAGCCGAGGACGTACTTTTCGATCTCGCGCTCCCGCACGGGCGCGCCGGAGCGCAGGTTGAAGACCTCCAGGCCGACGCCGCCCTGGTGCACGACGTAGCCGTCGCCGAGCCGCACGTGGTGGCGCTCGGGGGTGAAGGGCAGCGGGATCCGCTTCTTGGACGGCGCGTGGAAGGCGGCGGCGCCGTCCCCGTAGAAGGAGCAGGTGGAGTAGAACCAGCCCCCGTTGGCCATGAGCTCGTACGGGCGGCAGCCCGAACCGAGGTCCAGCCGCTGGGCGATCTGCCCGGTCCGCAGGTCCGTGCCGGCCACCACGCCCGTGTCGCCTTCGGGCTGCCAGAGCGTGGACCCCCACAGGGCGGACGGCGAGGAGGCCTTGACGTCCAGGACCTTCCCGGCGTCGATGTCCGCCACGAGGAGCCGGGAGGCGGAGTTCTCGGACGCCACGAAGAGGAGGTAGCGGCCCGAGGCGGCCACGATGTGGCCCGGCTGCAGCTGCGTCCTGCTCGCCAGTTTCACCTGCCGCACCGTGCCACCCGCTGCGGCGTCCATCACGTCCACCGCGATCGCGCACGACCAGCAGGTCCCCGCGTCCACGGACGACAGCGAGACGAACCGGCCGTCGCCCGTCGCGACGCTGTGGAGGGCGGCGGCGTCCTGACGGCCGCAGAGCTCCCCGTTCACCGTGGCGTCGCACTTCCACGAGGGAGTCTGGGACACGGTCGGGGGGCCGGACACCGAGGCCGTGTACCCCTGGACGCTCGACCCGGGGTCCTGCTGCCCCACGGCGAGCCGGCCCTGGGCGAAGGCGAGGCTCACGCGGTCCGCGGGCTTCGGCGGGACGTCGAGGACTTCCTTGACCACCGGAGCGCCGTCGGCTCCGGGCGCGATGCGGTGCACTCCCCAGTGGCTGGAGTCGCTCCCGCCGGCCACGTAGCCGGCGCCGTCGGACCCGGGCAGGATCGGGTCGCTCCCGGTCCGCGGCAGCAGCGTGCGGGCCGCTCCGCCCGCGACGGGCAGCGCGGTCAGTCCCTGCGGCACCGTTGCGATCAGCCAGTCGCCCACGGGCTGGACGGACACCCTCGAGAACGTGGCCAGGTCCACCGTGTGGGTCACCTTGCCGTCGGCGCGCGAACGCAGCGTCACCTTGCCCGAGTTCTCCATCGCGATCCACCGCGAGCCGAGCCCGAACGTGGTGTGGGTCGTCTCCGTCACCCCGTCCGCCAGCGGCACCGGCCGCAGGGCCGCCGTGGCGAAGTCGAGCAGCGCCACGGTTTCGCCGCCCCTGCCGTTGCGGTACGAGACCAGCGCGCCCTTCGGGTCGAAGGCGTGCACGCGGAACCCGTAGCTCCCGAACCGTTCGGGCGAGGTGACGACCACGTCCTTGCGCGGCTCGCTCGCACGGCCGATCAGGTGCAGGGTGAGCCAGCCGGCCTGGTCCACCTCCGTGGCGAGCACCTGGGACGGGGAAAAGGCCTTCGCCCAGGCCCGCCCCGCAGGGGCAGCCAGCGTCTCGCTCGTGCCCGAGGCGAAGTCGTACAGGTCCAGCCGACCTGTCGCGCCGCCGCTACCGGCCTTCTCGCACGCGACGGAGTCGCCCGAACCGGCCGCCCACACGTCCGTGCCGTACACGGTGTTGCAGCCCGCGCGGGTCGCTTCCCGCCCGTCGTTCAGGCTCCGCCAGAACCAGTTTCCGTCCCGATAGGTGATCAACCCCGTGCCGGCCCCGGAGACGGCCTGGTACGCCGGATCCTGGTGCGGCGGCGGCGCGATCGTCAGGTCGTCGGCGGCCGCGGGCCCCGCCGTGGCCGGTACGGCGCCCAGGCCGGCCAGTCCGATGGCCAGTGCGAGCGCGGCGGCGCCCAGCATGCGTGACCGTCTCAAGGAAGTCCCACCCCCAGGAAGTGCGCAGGGGGCGGTCGCGGTGCGCGTTGCCGTGTCCCCCCACCGCAAGTCCGGGGATCGTAGCAACACGCGACAGGGCCCCCACGACCAGCTTGGTTCCAAGCGGTCGTGGGGGCCCTGTCAGGGGGTTCGGCTCAGCTGCGATCAGCCGTTGCGCTTCCAGCGCGGCTTGTCGTCACGGCGGCCGCCGAAGGAACCGGTCGAGCCGGAGCCGGACGGGCGGTGGTCGTCGCGGCGGCCGTACGGGCGGTCGCCGGCGCCGCCGGAGCGGAAGCCACCGGAGGGACGGTCGTCACGACGGTCGCGGTTGAACGGGCGGTCGCCGCCACCGGAGCGGAAGCCGCCGGAGGGACGGTCGTCGCGGTTGAAGCCGCCGGAGGGACGGTCGTCGCGGCGGAAGCCACCACGGTCGCCACCGCGGTCGTCACGGTTGAAGCCACCCGACGGACGGTCGTCGCGGCGGAAGCCGCCCGAGGGACGGTCATCGCGGCGGAAGCCACCACGGTCGCCACCGCGGTCATCGCGGTTGAAGCCACCCGACGGACGGTCGTCGCGGCGGAAGCCGCCGGACGGACGGTCGCCACCGGAGCGGAAGCCGCCGGAGGGACGGTCGTCACGGCGGAAGCCACCACGGTCGCCACCGCGGTCGTCACGGTTGAAGCCACCCGACGGACGGCCACCGCGGTCGCCGCGGTCGCCACGGTCGTCACGGCGGAAGCCGCCACGGTCGCCACCGCGGTCGCCGCGGTCGTCACGGCGGAAGCCGCCACGGTCACCGCCGCGGTCGCCACCGCGGTTGTCGCGGCGCTCGAAGTTGCCGCGGTCGTCGCGCTGGGCGCGCTGCTCCTCGCGGCGCTCCTGCGCGGCCAGTTCGGCGGCAGCGGCAGCGGCGGCAGCCGCGACCTCGGCCTCGGCGGCCTCGGCCACCTCGGCGACGGCGGCCTCGGGGTCCTCGCCGCGCTCGCGCGCGGAGCGGGCGACCAGGCGGTCGGCCTCCTCGCGCAGTTCCACGGCACGGCGGGACAGACGCTCCAGCTGCTTCGTGAGCTCGGCGACCTCGCGCTCGGCCTGCTTGGCGGCGTTGTTCGCGGAGTCGGCCTGGACCTCGGTCAGCGAACGGGCACCGGTGATCTCGGCGACCTCGGGCTCGAAGGCGCCGGCGCCCTGGACGATGTGGCGCGAGGCGTCGACGCCCGCGTCCTCCATCAGGCGGAAGATCTGGCGGCGCTGGTGAGGCAGGGCCAGGGAGACGACGACACCGGACTTGCCGGCGCGGGCGGTACGGCCCGAGCGGTGCAGGTAGTCCTTGTGGTCGCCGGCCGGGTCCACGTTCAGCACCAGGTCGATGCCGTCGACGTGGATGCCGCGGGCGGCGACGTCGGTGGCGACGAGCGCGTTGACGTAGCCGTCCTTGAAGTCCGCGAGGACGCGGGTACGGGCGCCCTGCGTCATGCCGCCGTGCAGCGCGTCGGCCTTCACGCCGGCCTCGACGAGCTGCTCGGCGATGCGGTCGGCGCCCAGCTGGGTGCGGACGAAGATGATGGTGCGGCCCTTGCGGGCGGCGATGGCGGCCGTGACGGGCGCCTTGTCCTTCGGCTTCACGACGAGGACGTGGTGCGTCATGGTCGTGACGTTGCCCTGCGCGCTGTCGACCTCGTGCGTGACGGGGTTGGACAGGTAGCGCTTGACCAGGGTGCCGATCTCGTTCTCCATGGTGGCGGAGAAGAGCATGCGCTGGCCGCCGCCGGGGATCTGGTCGAGCAGCTCGGTGACCTCGGGCAGGAAGCCCAGGTCGGCCATCTGGTCGGCCTCGTCGAGGACCGCGACCTGGACGTTCTCCAGGGAGCAGGCGCCGCGGTTGATGATGTCGCGCAGACGGCCCGGGGTGGCGACGAGGACGTCGACACCGCGCTCGAGGGCGTAGATCTGGTTGCTCATCGAGGTACCGCCGCAGACGACCTTCATCTTCAGGCCGAGCACGTCGCCGTAGGGCTGGAGGGCGTCCGCGACCTGCATCGCGAGCTCACGGGTCGGCGTGAGGATGATCGCGCGGGGCTTCTTCTTCTCGGTGAAGCCGCCGGCCAGCGTGGCCAGGGTCGGCAGACCGAAGGAGAGGGTCTTGCCGGAGCCGGTGCGGCCACGGCCGAGGATGTCCTTGCCGGCCAGGGCGTCCGGGATGGTCGCGGCCTGGATCGGGAAGGGGGTGGTGACACCGTTCTGCGCGAGCTTGCGCACGACGCCCTCGGGCAGACCGAGGTCCGCGAAGGTGATCGTGGGCTCGGCGTCGGCGTCGGACTCGTCGTCGCCCTCGGCGTCGACGGAGTCGATGGACTGGTCGGTCGTCACGTCGGCCTCAAGAGCCTCGATGGTCTCGTCGACCACAAGGGTCTCTACTGCGTCGACGATCTCGTTCGAGTCGTTCTCGGGCATGACGGCGCGGTCAGAACTGGAAATGGACATGCGAAATGCGAAACCTTCCGGAGTCTCGGCACGCGCCCAAACTCCGTGAATCGCAAATCGACCGCCTCAATGCGGTCAGCCACGGCTAGGGAGAGTACGCGCCACACGGCGCTCTTCGGATTCGGCGCCGGGCAATGGGATCAAACGATCTATAACCATACGCACCCTCCCCCGGGTCTGGCAAGTTACTCCGGCAGCATCGGCTCTGACCTGCGGAGATGCCCTGAGCCGGGGGTGGTGCGCAGCATGGCAACGCCCGGAACGGCGGTGCGGCTAGGACTCGGCCGCGGTGCTCGGCTCGGGCTGTGGACTCGGTGGCGTGGGAGTGGGTTCCGTCACAGGGGGCGTCGTGGCCGGTGGCGGGGTGGGGCTGGCCGACTGCTGCCCGCCGCCCGAACCGCCGGAGCCGGAACCACCCGATCCGCCCGAGCCCGCCGATCCGCCCGATCCCCCGGAGCCCCCGGATCCGCCCGAGCCGCCCGAGCCGCCTCCGGAGGGCTCCTGCGGCCCCTGGCCGCCGGCCGCGCCGCCCGGTCCCGCCGACGGCGAGGGCACTCCCGGCTTGCCGCCCGGCGCCCCCGGGCTCGGCGAGCCCCCGGTCGCGCCGGACGCCTTGCCGTCCTCCTTGGGCTTGCCGTCCCGGGTCCCCGTACCGTCCTTGGCGCCGTGGCCGTTGCCGTGCACCCCCGACCCCCGGCCGGCCGTGGAGCCCCCGCCCGCCGCGGCCCCGCCGCGCCCGTCGGACGAGGAGGAGGGCCCGGGTTTCGCCGAGTCCTCGCCGACACTCATGCAGCCCGCCGTCGCCGCGACCGCGAGCGCGGTGACGGCCAGTCGGAGGGAAGCGGACAACTGGCGCACGAGGGCACCTCCGAGCCTGAGGGGTGAGCGGTCCGCATGAGCGGGTCAAGAAGCCCAACTCCCTTCGACCCGCAAGGGACACGCCCTCAGCCGAACAGCTGCTGCGCCACCTGCGACCCCAGGTGTACGGCTCCCAGCCCGACCAGCACCGATGCCGCCACGTTCGCCGCGGCAAGAAAGCTCCGGCCGAGCTCGGCCAGCCGCAGGGTCTCGTACGAGAACGTCGAGTACGTGCTCAGCGCCCCGCACAGCCCGGTCCCCAGCAGCAGCTCCAGCCGCCCCGAGGAGGCCCCGGCGGGCAGCGCCCCGGTCAGCAGCCCCAGCGCCAGGCAGGCGGAGGCGTTGACCGCGAACGTGCCCCAGGGGAAGAGCGAATCGTGCCGCGCCTGGACCGCACGGTCCGTCAGGTACCGCAGCGGCGCACCCACCACCGCGCCCGCCACCACGAGCAGCCAGTTCACCGGGCCCCCGCCCGCCCCCGGCCCCGGCCCCGGCCCCGGCCCCGGCCCCGTCCCCGCACGGCGCGGCGCGTCACCGAGGCCGCCGCCCACACCGCGCCCAGCGCCGCCGCCACGGTGAGCCCGGCGTACGCCAGCGCGGTGCCCGCCTCCCCCTCGTCCAGCAGCCGCGAGAAGTCCAGCGCGTACGTCGAGAATGTGGTGAAGCCGCCGAGGACCCCGGTCCCCGCGAAGGGCCGGAGCAACGGATGCCACGCCGTCCGGCCGCCCTCGCCGATCAGGGCCATCAGGAGGCCGATCAGGGCGCAGCCCACGGCGTTGACCACGAGGGTCGCCCACGGGAAGTCCCCGGGGCCGGCCGGCCACAGCAGGGAGATCCCGTACCGCGCCGAGGCCCCGACCGCCCCGCCCGCCGCCACCGCCGCGAGCACCCGGCCCCGGGGCTCGGCCGCCTGCGTCGGCACGTGCAGGTCGACGTCCGGGTCGACCGCCTCGCGGCCGGGGACGGGCCGGGTCATCCGTAGCCCAGCGCGTGCAGCCGCTCGTCGTCGATCCCGAAGTGGTGGGCGATCTCGTGCACCACGGTGACCTCCGTCTCGGCGACCACGCTCTCCCGGTCCTCGCACATCCGCAACGTGGGGTTCCGGTAGATCGTGATCCGGTCCGGCAGCACCCCGGCGTACCACTCGCCGCGGTCCGTCAGCGGGGTCCCCTCGTACAGGCCGAGCAGCTCGGGGTCCTCGGCAGGGGGCTCGTCCTCCACGAACACCGCGACGTTGTCCATCAGCCGCGTCAGCTCCGGCGGGATCCGGTCCAGGGCCTCTGCGACGAGCTCTTCGAACTCCTCGCGCGTCATCTCCAGCACCGGGCCATTGTCCCCCGGGCGGGGGCTCCTCCCCCGTGCCGCGGGAAACCGTTTTGGCGATAGCTCCCCGGATCCCATATGCTTCTCACGTCCCCGACGCGCTGGAAAGTGCCCGGCGGGCCTTTAGCCCTCATCGTCTAGTGGCCCAGGACGCCGCCCTTTCAAGGCGGTAGCACGGGTTCGAATCCCGTTGGGGGTACGCATTACCGTGTGCAAGACTGGTTCTCGCACACTGCAAGGTCCTGTGGAGCAGTTGGTTAGCTCGCCACCCTGTCAAGGTGGAGGTCGCGGGTTCAAGTCCCGTCAGGATCGCTGAAGCCGGAAACGGTTTCGTGGCTGGGTAGCTCAGTTGGTACGAGCGATCGCCTGAAAAGCGATAGGTCGCCGGTTCGACCCCGGCCCCAGCCACCATCAAGAAGGCCCCGTCCATCGGACGGGGCCTTCTGTGGTTACTCCCCTCGCGCCGTCTCGGCGGTCTCCGCCGTGCGGGCCCTGCGGCGCCACTGCGCCAGCGCGATGCCCGCCGCCCCCGCCGCGACGACGGCGAGCAGCGCCCCGTCCGGGACCCCGCCGGCCACCGACCGGACCCACTGCTCCACCGCGAACGAGTCGTCCACGTCCAGCAGCCCCGGCAGGGCGCTCGCCCCGTCGAAGACGAGGAACACGGCCCCCAGGGCGATGAAGAACAGCCCGGACAGCAGCGAGGTGGTGTGCAGCTCGAAGCGGCCCACGCTGAAGGCACGCCCGCGCAGCCAGCTCCGCCCGCCCAGGTCGAACCGCTCCCACAGCAGGGCCAGCAGGAACAGCGGCACGGCCATCCCCAGCGCGTAGACGGCCAGCAGCAGGCCTCCGTAGGCCGGGCTGCCGCTGACCGCCGCGACGGTCAGCACGCTGCCCAGGATCGGGCCCGCGCAGAAGCCGGCCAGCCCGTAGACCGCGCCGAGGGCGTACACCGACAGGGCGGTCGTCGGCCGGATCCGCCCCGACAGCTCGCCGGCGCGCCGGGAGGCGAAGCCCAGGCCCAGGATCTGGGCCAGGCCGAGCGCGATGATCAGCCAGCCGCCGGCGAGGACCAGCGCGTCGCGGTTGCCATGGAAGAACCGTCCGGCGTACGAGCCGGCCGCCCCCAGCGGTACGAGCGTGGTCGCGAGGCCCGCGTAGAAGATCCCGGTCCGGGCCAGCAGCCGGGACGTGGAGTCGATCGAGTACGCGAAGAACGCGGGCAGCAGCAGGGCGCTGCACGGGCTGAGCAGCGCGAGGAGGCCGCCCAGCAGGGCGGCCAGGTATCCGATGCCGGTCACGGGCGGGCCGCCGCCCGGGCCTTGGCGATGGCGGCGGTGAAGGCGTCGAGGGGCTGGGCTCCCGCGATGGGCTGCCCGTTGACCAGGAACGACGGGGTCGAGGTCACGCCGATGCGATGGCCCTCGTCCTGGTCCTCCTTCAGGGCCGCGGCGGCCTGCTCCCCGGCCATGTCCTTCCTGAAGCGTTCCAGGTCGGGGACGCCGGCCTGCTCGGCCAGCTCCACGAGGCGGGCCTCGCCGAAGCCCTTCTCCTTGGCCCCGTCGGCGTACGCGGCGGCGTGGAAGGCCGCGAAACGGTCCTGCTGCCCGGCGGCCCAGGCGGCCTTGGCGGCGGCCTCGGAGTCGGCGCCGAAGATCGGGAAGTTGCGCCACTCGATGCGCAGGGTGCCGTCCTCGACGTACTTCTTGACCAGGGCGGGCTCGGTGTCCCGGGCGAACTTGCCGCAGTAGCCGCACTTGAAGTCGGAGTACTCGATCAGCACGACGGGGGCGTCGGCGCGGCCGACGGCGAGCTTGTCACCGGGCTCGCGGCGGGCGAGCGCCTTCAGCTCGGCCGCGGGGTCGGGGCGGGCCGCGGCGGAGGCGCCGGATCCGCCGGTTCCGCCGGAGGGGCCGTCGGTGGAGGCGGTGGAGGCCTGCCAGGAGACGAGCCCGAGGGTGAGTGCGGCGAGGGCGACCCCGGCGGCGATGTGCAGGGGCTTGTTGCCGGTCTGCCCGGGCTTCCTGCCGGTCTGCGGGGGCTTCTTGCTGGTCTTGGGATCGGGCATGCGTGTACTCCAGGGCTGCGGGTGGTGGGACGGACCGGTGGGGTGACCGGCCCTTCTAGGCCGTCTCTTACGGCCTAGACCCGCATCACGGACAGCTCCACGGGACCGGGCGCCGGCTGGTCGGGCGCGCGTACGAGGACCCGTACCGGCAGGGCCGCGCCGTTCCGGGCCGGGTCCGCCCCGAGCCGTCCGGCGGCCGGGAGGGGTGCGTGGGCCGGATCTCCGGTGCGCGGCGGAACGGCCGGCGGCCGGCCGTGGTCCCCGGGCCCGGGGGCGCAGGACGGGCCGCCGTCCTCGCGGGCGACCGCATGAGCCGCGTGGGTGCCGGGGGCCGCGGGTCCGGGCGGCTGCGTAGCAGCGGCCGGCAGCAGAGCTCCCACCATCAGGGCGAGTACGGCGCCCAGCAGGCACCACACACGGCTGCTGCGGGGCAAGGTGGGCTGCCTCTCACTCGTTCGGCTGGTGGACTCGTCCCGAAATGGTACGGGTCCACCCCACAAATGCGTTCGCCACCCGGCGGCCCCGGGTGAGATCCTCGACCAGGTATGTCTACTTCCTTCGCCGCCCTGCAGACGCTTCTCGGTGAGATCTCCCTCCGCGACGCGCACCGCCTAGGCCGCCGCCTCGAGGGCGCCCGCCGAATCCGCAAGCCCGAGGCCAAGCAGGCCGTGCTCGACGAGATCGCCGCGGAGGCCGCGAAGGCCGCCGAGCGACTGGCCGGCCGTGCCTCGCGGATGCCCGAGGTCACGTATCCCGAGAACCTGCCCGTCAGCCAGAAGAAGGACGAGATCGCCGAGGCGATACGCGACCACCAGGTCGTGATCGTCGCGGGCGAGACCGGCTCCGGCAAGACGACGCAGATCCCCAAGATCTGCATGGAGCTGGGCCGCGGCGTCCGGGGCATGATCGGGCACACCCAGCCCCGCCGGATCGCCGCCCGCACGGTCGCAGAGCGCATCGCCGAGGAGCTGAAGTCCGAGATCGGCCAGACGGTCGGCTGGAAGGTCCGCTTCACCGACCAGGTGGACCAGGACGCGACCTTCGTGAAGCTGATGACGGACGGCATCCTGCTCGCCGAGATCCAGACGGACCGCGAGCTGCGCGCCTATGACACGATCATCATCGACGAGGCCCACGAGCGGTCGCTGAACATCGACTTCCTGCTCGGCTACCTGGCCACGCTGCTGCCCAAGCGCCCCGACCTCAAGGTCGTCATCACCTCGGCGACCATCGACCCCCAGCGCTTCTCCCGGCACTTCGGGGACGCCCCCATCGTCGAGGTCAGCGGGCGCACGTACCCGGTCGAGGTCCGCTACCGGCCCCTGCTCGAAGAGGACAGCGAGGAGAGCGACCGGGACCAGATCACCGCGATCTGCGACGCGGTCGACGAGCTCCAGGCCGAGGGCCCGGGCGACATCCTGGTCTTCCTCTCCGGCGAGCGCGAGATCCGCGACACGGCGGACGCGCTGATCAAGAAGAACCTGCGCTTCACCGAGGTGCTCCCGCTCTACGCGCGCCTCTCCCACGCGGAGCAGCACCGGGTCTTCCAGCAGCACACCGGCCGCCGGATCGTGCTCGCGACGAACGTCGCAGAGACCTCCTTGACCGTCCCGGGCATCAAGTACGTGATCGACCCGGGCACCGCCCGGATCTCCCGCTACAGCCACCGCACCAAAGTGCAGCGCCTGCCCATCGAGCGGATCTCGCAGGCCAGCGCCAACCAGCGCAAGGGCCGCTGCGGCCGCACCAGCGACGGCATCTGCATCCGGCTCTACTCCGAGGACGACTTCGACGCCCGTCCCGAGTTCACCGACGCCGAGATCCTGCGCACCAACCTGGCCTCCGTCATCCTGCAGATGACCGCGGCCGGCCTGGGCGAGATCGAGAAGTTCCCCTTCATCGACCCGCCGGACCACCGCAACATCCGCGACGGCGTGCAGCTGCTCCAGGAGCTCGGGGCGCTCGACCCGACCGAGAAGGACCCCAAGAAGCGGCTCACGCAGATGGGCCGCCAGCTCTCCCAGCTGCCCGTGGACCCGCGCCTGGCCCGCATGGTCGTGGAGGCGGACAAGAACAACTGCGTCCGCGAGGTCATGGTCATCGCGGCGGCCCTGTCCATCCAGGACCCGCGCGAGCGGCCCTCGGACAAGCAGACGCAGGCCGACCAGAACCACGCCCGCTTCAAGGACGAGACCAGCGACTTCCTCTCGTTCCTGAACATGTGGCGCTACGTGCGCGAGCAGCAGAAGGAGCGCGGCTCGTCCTCCTTCCGCCGGATGTGCAAGCAGGAGTACCTGAACTTCCTGCGGATCCGCGAGTGGCAGGACATCTACTCCCAGCTGCGCACGGTCGCCAAGACGATGGGCATCCACGTCAACGAGGCCGACGCCCCCGAGACGAGCATCCACATCTCGCTGCTGGCCGGTCTGCTCTCGCACATCGGGCTGAAGGACACCGACAAGAACGAGTACCTGGGGGCCCGGTCCGCCAAGTTCGCGATCTTCCCGGGCTCGGCGCTCTTCAAGAAGCAGCCGAAGTTCCTGATGTCGGCGGAGCTGGTGGAGACCTCGCGGCTGTGGGCCCGGGTCAACGCCAAGGTGGAGCCGGAGTGGGTGGAGCCGCTCGCGCAGCACCTGATCAAGCGCACCTACAGCGAGCCGCACTGGGAGAAGGACCAGGCGGCCGTGATGGCGTACGAGAAGGTCACGCTGTACGGCGTGCCGATCGTGGCCCAGCGGAAGATCAACTACGGCCGGATCGACCCCGAGGTCTCGCGCGAGCTGTTCATCCGCAACGCGCTGGTCGAGGGCGACTGGCGGACCCACCACAAGTTCTACGCCGACAACCGCAAGCTCCTCACCGAGGTGGAGGAGCTGGAGAACCGGGCCCGGCGCCGCGACATCGTGGTGGACGACGAAACCCTCTTCGACTTCTACGACCAGAAGATCCCCGAGCACGTGGTCTCCGGGGCGCACTTCGACTCGTGGTGGAAGCACAAGAAGCGCGAGGAGCCCGAACTCCTCGACTTCGAGCGCGAGATGCTGCTGACGGAGAAGGCGGCCGGGGTCACCAAGGCCGACTATCCGGACACCTGGCGGCAGGGGCAGCTGAAGTTCCGGGTGACCTACCAGTTCGAGCCGGGCGCGGACGCGGACGGCGTGACCGTGCACATTCCGCTCCAGGTGCTGAACCAGGTCACCGACGAGGGCTTCGACTGGCAGATCCCCGGCCTGCGGGAGGAAGTGGTCACCGAGCTGATCCGCTCCCTGCCCAAGCCGATCCGCCGGCACTACGTCCCCGCCCCGAACTTCGCCGGCCGGTTCCTGGACACGGCGGTGCCGCTGCAGGAGCCGCTGCCGGTCACGCTGGCGCGCGAGCTCCAGCGGATGGTCGGCGTCCCGGTCTCCGCCGAGGACTTCGACCTGACCCGGATCCCCGACCACCTGAAGATCACGTTCCGGATCGTGGACGAGCGCCGCAAGAAGATCGCCGAGGACAAGGACCTCGAGGCGCTCAGGCTCAAGCTGAAGCCGAAGGCCCGCCAGGCCCTGTCCAAGGCCGCCGCGGCCACCGCCGAGCGGGCGGGCGGGGAATCGGTGGAGCGCACCGGGCTGACCGACTGGACCATCGGGACGCTGACCCGGGTGTTCGAGACCCGGCGGGCGGGCCAGCCGGTGAAGGCGTACCCGGCACTGGTGGACGAGGGCTCGAGCGTCTCCGTACGGCTCTTCGACACCGAGGCCGAGCAGCAGCAGGCGATGTGGCTCGGCACCCGGCGGCTGATCCTGCTGAACATCCCGGTGAATCCGGCGAAGTTCGCCTCGGACCACCTGATGAACCAGCAGAAGCTGGCCCTGTCCAGGAACCCGCACGGCTCCATCCAGGCGCTGTTCGACGACTGCGCGACCGCGGCGGCCGACAAGCTCATCGCCGACCACGGCGGCCCGGCCTGGGACGAGGCGGGCTTCCGCAGGCTCTACGAGGCCGTCCGCGCCGACCTGGTGGACACGACCGTGCGGACGGTGAGCCAGGTCCAGCAGGTGCTGGCCGCCTGGCAGGCCTGCGAGCGCCGCCTGAAGGCGACCAGCAGCCTCGCGCTGGTCGCCAACCTCCAGGACGTGAAGACGCAGCTGGCGGCCCTCATGCCGGCCGGCTTCGTGACGCTCACGGGGCTGCGCAGGCTGCCGGACCTCATGCGCTACCTGGTGGCGGTGGACCGGCGGCTCCAGCAGATGCCGACGGGCGTCCAGCGCGACACCACGCGCATGGAGAAGGTGCACGAGATGCAGGACGAGTACGCGTGGCTGCTGGAGCAGTTGCCCAAGGGGCGGCCGGTGCCGACGGCGGTCACCGACATCCGCTGGATGATCGAGGAACTGCGGGTCAGCTACTTCGCGCACGCGCTCGGGACGGCGTACCCGATCTCCGACAAGCGCATCGTGAAGGCGGTGGACGCGGCGGCCCCGTGACGGGCCCCGCGACCGGCCGCACGGGGGGCCGCGTGATCCGGTTCGACTGCACCCCCTGAGCTGCGGTACAGTCTGATTCGCAGCCGCCGAGCGGCCGCAACCAAGGACCTGTGGAGCAGTTGGTTAGCTCGCCACCCTGTCAAGGTGGAGGTCGCGGGTTCAAGTCCCGTCAGGTTCGCAGAAACGTCAGGGCCCGCATCCCCCAGGGGATGCGGGCCCTGACGCGTTGACGGGTACGGCCCCTATGCGGCCTTGGGGGCCTCCGGGGTTCCTGGGGCTGCCTGGGGCTGTCTTGGGGCTTCTTGGGCCTTCTTGGGGCTCCGCGGGTCGCTGACCGCCCCGCCGAGGCCCTCCGGCACCCGCTCCGGCGTCCAGGGCGGTCCTGACCACCGCGCAGCGCCTCATGCCGCTCCCTGCCGCGCCCCGAGGGCGTCCCCGCATCACGCCCGGCGCCTCCGGAGCGACTCCGGGCTCGGCTCCCCGGGCTCTCATGGCCGCCCACCGGAGAGAATCCCCCGTTCGCATGATGCGCTCCGCGACCCGCGTCCCCTTACGGGGTGCATTCGCGGGAATACAAGAGTGATCATCTGTGACGGGAGTCACCGCATGAGTTTTTGAGAGGGGTCCTTTTATCGCACCCCTACACCCGCTCGATTTAATATGTGCAATTGCACCCCCCTGACGCACCCTCGCACACCAGCCCGATACCGCCCTGACCAGGGCATAAAAAAGATCGCGCTGGACCCGGCGGAGTCCAGCGCGATCGACGACTCGAGAACCTGTTGGGGCAGGTTCAGTCGTATGAAGCCATGTGGGTTTCATCGGATTGGGGGACCCGATATGGACCCGTTAAAACAGGGGTGCTTGCGGTGCCTCAGGCCTCGCTGCGCTGCTGCGGAATTCCCGCGAGCAGTGCGCGAACCTCGGCCTCGCGGTAACGGCGGTGTCCACCCAGGGTGCGGATGGACGTGAGCTTGCCAGCCTTGGCCCAGCGGGTGACCGTCTTCGGGTCCACGCGAAACATCGTGGCAACCTCAGCCGGGGTCAGCAGCGGCTCGGCATCAGGGGTGCGAGCGGTCATGAGCGGCCTCCTCGGGAGAACCGAACCATCTCGGTTCTTTCCTCTAAATTCTGCACCTTGGCCCGCGTTGCCCGAAATGGACATACGCGGGCCGAGTCGGTTATAGGACGAACGGCTTGTCCTCGGCACTACAACTACACCATCCGTCCAGCCCGAAGGGCCAAACCGACGGAATTGCCCTCCGAGGTGTTCATCAGCGGTCGGAAGCCGATGGACCGCCCCATAACGGACAGTCACCCCACTGTGACGATCAGTCACAGAGCGATCAGGAGTCGTCAGACCCCCCGTAGAGTGCAATGCCGAGCATTCCGCCCTTAGTTGGGCGGAAGGAACCCTCCCCGGACTCCTTGTCCTATTTTGGCACGAGGGTAGGGGAAGGGCGCAAGGGTGTGGTTAGTGCGGTCCGTCACGCTTGGGCCAATGGCCCGTATCGGGACGAAGGTCCTGGAACTACGTCCTTAAAGGCCGCATCAAGCCCCTGATCAGCCACTTGTGACCGAAAGACCGATACGCGGCGGTGCGGACGGATGCTCCGGGACGCGGATCGAGCAAGATCGCCCCTCCGGACTAATTCGCGAACAGTCTCTCCCGGACCGCCCTCCACCGCTCCGCCAGCTCCTCGTACACCTCGGCCGCCCCCGCCTCGTCCCCCGCCCGCAGCGCCGCGATCCCCTCCGCCAGCTCCCCCGCCGAGCGGTCCTCCGCCAGCCGGTCCGCCGGCAGCGCGTGCAGCAGCCCGCCGTAGTCCAGTTCGACCATCGACCGCGGATGGAACTCCTCCAGCCAGCTCCCGACCTCCACCAGGCCCTCGGCGAGCGCCCCGTACCCCTCCGCCTCCCGCAGGGTCCGCAGGGCGCGCGCCAGCCGCCGCCGCGCCTGCACCATCGGCGTCCGGTAGCGCAGCACTTCCCCCGGCACGTACTCCCGCTCCTGGTCCGCCACCAGCACGAACCAGCGCAGCGGCACCTGCCACACTCCCGTACGGATCCACGGGCGCGCGTCCGGGTTCCGCTCGCGCCAGCGCTCGTACTCCTCGGCCGCCCGCTCGCGCACCGGCGGCGGGAGCGCCGCGTCCAACACCGGCCGCGGGAACCACTCGACCAGCTCCTGGAGCGCCAGCCAGCCGCGCAGGCGGGTACGCCACGGGCACACCAGCAGCACCCCGTCGACCTCGGCCGTGAAGGCGTCCGCGCTCTCGTGGGCCGGCACCCCCACCACCGGCACCCGCACCAAGTCGGAGAGCGACCGGTGCAGTTCGTCCTGGGCGGTCGGAGCCGTCCCGCGGCGGGCGTAGTCGGCCCAGTGCGCCCGCTCCGGCTCCGGAAAGGCGGCCAGGGGCTCGTAGACTCGCAGGTAGGAGGCATACGGGACGGCCGGCGCCGAGCGCGCGGAGGGCAGCAGGGGATCGGGAGATTCGCTCACGCTCTCGTACTCCCCCTTTTGCGGCTCCGCTACCTCCGGCACGCCAGTGACACGGGAGTGTTCCGATCCTCGGACAGGCGGTCCCCACACCCCCCGCAGGTCTTACGCTGCTCCCAGCACGCCCTCCCCCACCCGCAGGGCGGGCGTCTTTTCCGCGCCGCATCTCTTCCATGGGAGTCACCACCGTGACCGAAATGACCGACGGCGTCCTGCACACCCTGTTCCGTACGGAGCAGGGCGGCCACGAGCAAGTCGTGCTGTGCCAGGACCGAGCCACCGGCCTGAAGGCCGTCATCGCGATCCACTCCACCGCCCTGGGCCCCGCCCTCGGCGGCACGCGCTTCCACGCGTACGCCTCGGACGAGGAGGCCGTCCTCGACGCGCTGAACCTCTCGCGCGGCATGTCGTACAAGAACGCCCTCGCGGGTCTCGACCTCGGCGGCGGCAAGGCCGTGATCATCGGGGACCCCGACGTCCTCAAGACGGAGGAACTGCTGCTGGCCTACGGCCGGTTCGTGGAGTCGCTCGGCGGCCGCTACGTGACCGCCTGTGACGTCGGCACGTACGTGGCGGACATGGACGTCGTGGCCCGCGAGACCCGCTGGGCGACCGGCCGCTCCCCCGAGAACGGCGGCGCGGGCGACTCCTCGGTGCTCACCGCCTTCGGTGTCTTCCAGGGCATGCGCGCCAGCGCCCAGCACCTGTGGGGCGACCCGACCCTGCGCGGCCGCAAGGTCGGCGTCGCCGGCGTCGGCAAGGTCGGCCACTACCTGGTCGAGCACCTGCTGGAGGACGGCGCCGAGGTCGTGATCACGGACGTGCGCGAGGAGTCCGTGCAGCGGATCCTCGACAAGCACCCGGGCAAGGTCACCGCGGTCCCCGACACGGACGCGCTGATCCGCGTCGAGGGGCTGGACATCTACGCCCCGTGCGCGCTGGGCGGCGCCCTGAGCGACGAGACCGTGCCGGCCCTCACGGCCAAGGTCGTCTGCGGTGCGGCCAACAACCAGCTCGCCCACCCCGGCATCGAGAAGGACCTGCAGGACCGCGGGATCCTCTACGCCCCGGACTACGTGGTCAACGCGGGTGGCGTGATCCAGGTCGCCGACGAGCTGGTCGGCTTCGACTTCGACCGCTGCAAGGCCAAGGCAGCGAAGATCTTCGACACCACCCTGGAGATCTTTGCTCGCGCGAAGACGGACGGTATCCCGCCGGCCGCCGCGGCCGACCGGATCGCCGAACACCGGATGGCCGACGCCCGGTCCGCCCGCCAGGTCTGAGCCCTCCCGGGGGCACCTGGGTGCGCCCGCCGGGGTGCGGGGAGACAGAACTCACTGCACTTCGGCGGGTCGCGGGCCAGGAACGCGTTAAAATCGCGGTTGACCAGCGAGGACGGGGCGCTTCGTTGGTACTGCACCGGGGCGCGTCATGCGGGCGGCGTACCGTATGGCCGCGGAAGCAGGTACCGTTAAACCCCTACGGACGGTCTCTCCACGGAGAGCCCGCTCCGAACCATGAACGCGTGTCAGACTCTGGGGCCGTCGAGCCCCGTCACCGAGGGGGTCGAGCCATGGGGCGCGGCCGGGCCAAGGCCAAGCAGACAAAGGTCGCCCGCCAGCTGAAGTACAACAGCGGCGGGACTGACCTCTCGCGTCTGGCCAATGAGCTGGGCGCATCGCCGACAGAGCCGCTGCAGATCAGCGAGCCGGTCGAAGTCGATGACGATCTGGACGACGACGACCCGTACGCCAAGTACGCGGATCTCTACAACAGCGATGACGACGACGAGGACGAGGAGTCCGGTCCGTCGGCACAGCGTCGCGGCGCTTGACGCTTTCTCGAGAGCGTCTGCACGACAAGCTCACACACTGAAACCCGGTCCAGGGCATCGCCCCGGACCGGGTTTCAGTGCTGCTCAGCTCGCGTAGGAACCCGTCAGGGTCGAGCCCTCGGTGTGCTCGCCGCGCTCGACGATCTCACCGGCGACCCAGGAGTCGACGCCGCGGTCGGCCAGCGCGGTCAGGGCCACGTCCACCGCATCGGCGGGCACGACCGCCATCATGCCGACGCCCATGTTCAGCGTCTTCTCCAGTTCCAGCTGCTCGACCCGTCCGGCCTTGCCGACCAGGTCGAAGACCGCGCCCGGGGCCCAGGTCGAACGGTCGACCGTGGCGTGCAGGTGGTCCGGGATGACCCGGGCCAGGTTCGCCGCCAGGCCGCCGCCGGTGATGTGCGAGAAGGCGTGCACCTCGGCCGTCCGGGTGAGGGCCAGGCAGTCAAGCGAGTAGATCTTGGTGGGCTCCAGGAGCTCCTCGCCGAGCGTGCGGCCGAACTCCTCGATCTCCTGCTCCAGGGACATCCCGGCCCGGTCGAAGAGGACGTGCCGGACCAGCGAGTACCCGTTCGAGTGAAGGCCGGACGACGCCATCGCGATGACGGCGTCACCCTTACGGATGCGATCCGCGCCGAGCAGCCGGTCGTACTCGACCACGCCGGTGCCGGCGCCCGCCACGTCGAAGTCGTCCGGGCCCAGCAGGCCCGGGTGCTCCGCGGTCTCGCCGCCGACCAGGGCGCACCCGGCCAGGACACAGCCCTCGGCGATTCCCTTGACGATGGCCGCGACCCGCTCCGGGTGGACCTTGCCGACACAGATGTAGTCGGTCATGAAGAGCGGCTCGGCACCGCAGACGACGATGTCGTCCATGACCATCGCGACCAGGTCGTGGCCGATGGTGTCGTACACGCCGAGCTGGCGGGCGATGTCGACCTTGGTGCCGACCCCGTCGGTGGCCGAGGCGAGCAGCGGACGCTCGTAGCGCTTGAGGGCGGAGGCGTCGAAGAGGCCGGCGAAACCGCCGAGGCCGCCGAGGACCTCGGGGCGCTGGGTCTTCTTCACCCACTCCTTCATGAGCTCGACGGCGCGGTCTCCCGCTTCGATGTCCACACCCGCGGCTGCGTAGCTGGCACCGGTGGTCTTCTCTGTCATGACAGGGAGAGCTTTCGTGTCGTTACTGCTGTGGGTGCCGGGCCCTGGGAAAAGCCTGAAAGACAGGGCCCGGCGCAGGTGGAGCGTGGGGGTCCCCCGGACGGAGTCCGGGGGAGGTTACGGACGGCGCAGCGCGTCGGCGGCGTCCGTGCCGCCCGCGAGCTCGGTCTCCAGGAGCTGCTTGCCCAGGAGCTGCGGGTCGGGCAGCTCCATCGGGTACTCGCCGTCGAAGCAGGCACGGCACAGGTTGGGCTTCTGGATGGTGGTCGCCTCGATCATCGCGTCGAGCGAGATGTACGAGAGCGAGTCCGCGCCCAGGGACGTGGCGATCTCGTCGACCGTCATGCCGTTGGCGATCAGCTCGGCCCGGGTGGCGAAGTCGATGCCGAAGAAGCACGGCCACTTCACCGGCGGCGAGGAGATCCGGATGTGGACCTCCGCCGCGCCGGCCTCGCGGAGCATCTTGACCAGGGCGCGCTGGGTGTTGCCGCGGACGATCGAGTCGTCGACGACCACGAGGCGCTTGCCCCGGATGACTTCCTTGAGGGGGTTGAGCTTCAGCCGGATGCCGAGCTGGCGGATCGTCTGCGAGGGCTGGATGAAGGTCCGGCCGACGTAGGCGTTCTTGACCAGGCCGGAGCCGTACGGGATCCCGCTGGCCTCGGCGTACCCGACGGCGGCGGGGGTGCCCGACTCCGGGGTCGCTATGACCAGGTCGGCTTCGACCGGGGCTTCCTTGGCCAGGCGCCGGCCCATCTCGACACGCGAGAGGTAGACGTTCCGGCCGGCGATGTCGGTGTCCGGGCGCGCCAGGTAGACGTACTCGAAGACACAGCCCTTGGGCTTCGCTTCCGCGAATCGGGACGTGCGCAGGCCGTTCTCGTCGATCGCGATGAGCTCGCCCGGCTCGACCTCGCGGACGAAGCTGGCTCCGCAGATGTCGAGGGCGGCGGTCTCGCTCGCGACCACCCAGCCGCGCTCCAGGCGGCCGAGGACCAGCGGGCGGATGCCCTGCGGGTCACGGGCGGTGTAGAGGGTTCCCTCGTCCATGAACACCAAGGAGAAGGCACCCTTGACCTGCGGGAGGACCTTGGCGGCCGACTCCTCGATGGTCAGGGGCCTGCCCTCGTCGTCGGTCTGGCCGGCGAGCAGCGCGGTGACCAGGTCGGTGTCGTTGGTGGCCGCCACCTGGGTGGCGCGGCCGTCCTGACGGGGGAGGTCGGCGACCATCTCGGCAAGCTCGGCGGTGTTCACCAGGTTGCCGTTGTGACCCAGGGCAATGGAGCCGTGGGCGGTCGCGCGGAAGGTGGGCTGCGCGTTCTCCCAGACGGAGGCCCCGGTGGTCGAGTAGCGGGCGTGACCGACCGCGATATGACCTTGGAGCGAGCCGAGAGAGGTTTCGTCGAAGACCTGGGAAACGAGGCCCATGTCCTTGAAGACGAGGATCTGGGAACCGTTGCTCACAGCGATACCCGCGGACTCTTGTCCACGGTGCTGCAGGGCATACAGTCCGAAGTAGGTGAGCTTGGCGACCTCTTCACCCGGAGCCCAGACACCGAAGACGCCGCAAGCGTCCTGGGGGCCTTTCTCTCCGGGGAGCAGGTCGTGGTTGAGTCGTCCATCACCACGAGGCACACCCAAAGTGTAGGCGAGGTCGACCACTGGTCCGAATTCGGGAGCCTCGGGAAATCTCACAGCACAGAGGGTGACCGGGCCACTTCGTCTCGCTATCCGGATTCCTTTGTTGACAGCCGTATGGGCATTCGTACAGGCTCTCGCCCCATGCAGCCTCTCGGTGACCGCACCGTCACCCTCGTCGAGCGCCGGCACGTGGACCTGGTCCGTGTCGCGAGCGCCATCTGTCGCTGTTCTGCGTAGTCACACGCCGCAATTCCTTTCCCTTTTTCCTCCTGTCCTGCCCCGGCATGCCCTGCGCTGCCGGGCGCCGGGCCGTGCCTTGGAGTACCTGTGACCTCGTACGAACCCCCTCTGTCCCGGCGTGCCTTCGGCGGGGCGGTCGGCGCGACCGCCGCCGCGGCGGCCGTGGGACTGGGCGCCGCCGCCCCTGCCCGGGCCGCCGAGGCCCATCACGAGCGGGAGTTCCGCGCCGCGCGCGGGCGGCAGTCCCGGCGTCCCAACATCCTGTTCATCCTGGGCGACGACCTGGGCTGGGCCGACCTGGCCTCGTACGGCTCCCCGCACATCAAGACCCCGAACCTGGACCGGCTCGCCCGCCAGGGCGTGCGCTTCACCGATGCCTACGCGGGCTCCGCGACCTGCTCGCCCACCCGGTTCAGCCTGTATACGGGCCGCTACCCGGCGCGTACCGAGGGCGGACTGGCCGAGCCGATCGCCGACAGGTCGGTGGGCCTGGAGCCCACCCACCCGACGCTGGCCTCGCTACTGAAGGAGTCCGGCTACTCGACCGCGCTGATCGGCAAGTGGCACGCGGGCTACCTGCCGGACTACGGCCCGACGAAGTCCGGCTGGCAGGAGTTCTTCGGCAACTTCGGCGGGGCGCTGGAGTACTACGCGAAGCTGGGCCCGGACGGCGAGTACGACCTCTACGAGGGCGACGCCACCTACCGGGACCTGCGCTACTACACCCGGATCATCACCGAGCGGGCGAGCGAGTACGTCTCGCGCGACCACCACGGCAGGCCGTGGCTGCTGAACCTCAACTTCACGACCCCGCACTGGCCGTGGATCGCCGAGGGGGACACGCAGGAGAGCGCCGGGATCGTCCGCCGGATCAAGGCGGGCGACGGACGGGCGCTGTGGCACCAGGACGGCGGCTCGGTCGAGAAGTACCGGCAGATGGTCGAGGACCTGGACCGGTCGGTCGGCGAGGTGCTCAAGGCGCTGAAGCGCTCCGGCCAGGAGCAGGACACCCTGGTCGTGTTCTCCAGCGACAACGGCGGCGAGCGCTTCTCGTACAACTGGCCGCTGTCGGGCGGCAAGGCCTCCCTCCAGGAGGGCGGGATCCGGGTGCCGAACATCGTGCGCTGGCCCGCGCGGCTGGACGGCGGGCAGGTCAGCCGCGTCCCGGTGTTCAGCCCGGACTGGACGGCGACGCTGCTGGAGGTGGCCGGGACGCGGCCGCACCCGGCGTACCCACTGGACGGGGTGAGCCTGGCCGGGTACCTGCTGCGCGGCGAGGAGCCGGCCGGGCGGGACCTGTTCTGGCGGGTCCGCGGGGAGCGTGCCCTGCGGCGCGGCAACTGGAAGTACTACCGCGGCAAAGCGGGCCGGGACCAGCTGTTCGACCTGGCCGGGGACGTCCGCGAACAGGCCGACAAGGCGGCGGCGGAACCGGCCCGGCTGGCGGAACTGCGCTCCGCCTGGGAGGCCGTGAACGCGCAGCTGCTGCCCTACCCGGTCTGACCTGCGTCCCCGACCGCCCGCCCGGAGGCGCTCGCAGGGCATCCGGGCGGGTCACTCGGCCGCGGTGGCGCCCTTGGCGGTGAGGCCCTTGCCGTCGGGGGCGGTGAGGGTCAGGTTCTGGCCCTGGACCTTCCAGGTGAGCGGGCCGCTGCCGAGCAGCGCGGTCAGCGTCCGCTCCACCTCGCCCGCCGCTCCCTCGCAGGCCATCCGGGTCGTCGTGAGCGGCCCGAAGGTGACCGTGGAGCCGTCGACGGCGGCCTTGGCGCTGAACCGGTTGCAGCCGAGGCTGCCGCTCGCCGCGCCGTCGGGGGCGAGGGTGAACCGGGCCCTGCCCGCCGCCTCGGCGGGGACGGAGGACACGGTCGCCCCGTCGACCAGCCCGTCCACGGTCCACTCGGTCGCGGCGAGCGGGGCGTCCGGGGCGGGGGGCTGGGAGGTCATGGCGATGGTGCTCCCGTCCGCGGTCTTCAGGGTGAGCCGGTCGGGGCCCCGGTCGATGGTCAGCCGGCCCGTGAAGAGCCGGGCGAACGCGTTCTCGAACTCCTGGTTCTCGCAGGCCATGGTGGTCGACGCGCCTGGGGTCACGGTCAGGGCGGAGGTTCCTTCGAGGACGACCTCCGCCGTGAAGCCGTTGCAGCCGTAGTTGCCCGTGGCCTCGTCCTGCCCGAGGTCGACACGGGCGGCGGCGGGCGCGTGCAGGGTGCGGCCGCCGGTGGTGAGGGACTCGACGGCCCAGGAGCCGACGGGGTCGGGGAGCGGGCTGCGCCCGGCGTCCCCGGACCCGGCGCACGCGGCGAGCGCCAGCAGGAGGGCCAGGCCGGTCGGAAGGTGCCTGAGGGTACGCATGCCGATGCGACGGAACGGGCGCCCGTGCGGTTCCGCCCGGCCCACGGGTCTCAGCTCATGAGGGGGAGCAGCGCGGACAGGTCGGCCCGTTCGCCGCTGGCCCTGACCTGCGCCCCGTCCAGGGCAGCGGCCCAGGTCGTACGGCCCGTGGCGAGCCGGACCCAGGTCAGCGGGTCGGTCTCCACCACGTTGGGCGGGGTGCCGCGGGTGTGGCGGGGGCCTTCGATGCACTGGACCACCGCGAAGGGCGGGATGCGCACCTCGACCGAGCCGCCCGGTGCCTTGAGGGCGAGGGCGTCGGCGAGCAGCCGGGTGCAGGCGGCCAGGGCCTGGCGCTCGAGGGGGATGTCCGCTCCGGCGGCCCGGTTGAGGTCGTCGGTGTGGACCACGAGCTCGACGGTCCGGGTGACCAGGAAGTCGGCGAGGGTCATGTCGCCGATCCACAGGTCCAGCACGCGTGCGCCGGAGTTGGCCTCCAGTGCCTCGGCCATGCGGGCGGCCGCGCGGTCGTACAGCTCGGGGAGCGGTGCCCCGGCGAGGGTCTCGCGGGCCGCCTCGGAGATCTTCCCGGCGAGGGAGGCGGTGGCGAAGGGCCATTCGACGGCGGTCAGTTCGGCGAGGGCGGCGGGCGGCCGGGCGAGGCCGGCGGCCAGCGAGTCGGCGATCCACGCGACGTGCGCGGCGAGCTCGGCGACGCTCCAGTCGCCGAGCCCGCTGGGCCGCGCGAGCTGCTCGGGGGTCAACGCACGTACGGCGGCGGCGACATGCCCGAACTGCGTGGTGACGGCCGCGCGGATCTTGGCGGGGTCGTAGGCGCGCGGCTTCTTCTTGGCGGGCGGCATGACCCGACCCTACTGGGCCGGGGGCAGCACCGGTCCGGTGCCGTCGCGGCGCCGGGCGGTGTCGGTGGCGCAGGCCGTGAAGGCTCCGCCGATGCGGCGGCCGAGACGTTCGCCGAGGGCCGGGACGTTCGCCGGGGGCCGGGACGTTCGCGTACGCGCGGTCCGCGTCGCTCACGAACGGCCGGGCCCCCGCCCGGAAGGGATCCGGACGGGGGCTCGTGGCGGAGCGGATCAGGCCAGCAGGGCCGGGATCGTCGCCTCGTGGGCCTCGCGGAGTTCGGCCAGGGGGAGCGTGAACTCGCCCTGGACCTCGATCTCCTCGCCGTCCACGACGCCGATGCGGGCGACCGGGAGGCCGCGCGCACCGCACATGTCGGTGAAGCGGAGCTCCTCGCTGCGCGGGACGGACACGATGGCCCGGCCCGCCGACTCGGAGAACAGGAAGGTGAAGGCGTCCAGACCCTCGGGGACCACGATCCGCGCACCGTTGCCGCCGCGCAGGCAGGACTCGGTGAGCGCCTGGATCACTCCGCCGTCGGAGAGGTCGTGCGCGGCGTCGATCATGCCGTCGCGCGAGGCGGAGATCAGGATCTCGCCGAGCAGCTTCTCGCGGCCCAGGTCCACCTTCGGCGGCATGCCGCCCAGGTGGTCGTGGACGACCTGGGACCAGGCCGAACCGCCGAACTCCTCGGCCGTGTCACCCAGCAGGTACAGCAGCTGGCCGGCCTGCGAGAACGCCATCGGAGTACGGCGGTTGACGTCGTCGATCACACCGAGGACCGCCACGACCGGGGTCGGGTGGATCGCGGTGTCGCCCGTCTGGTTGTAGAGGGAGACGTTGCCGCCGGTCACCGGAGTGCCCAGCTCCAGGCAGCCGTCGGCCAGACCGCGGCAGGCCTCGGCGAACTGCCACATCACGCCCGGGTCCTCCGGCGAACCGAAGTTCAGGCAGTCCGAGATGGCGAGCGGCTTGGCACCGGTCGCGGCCACGTTGCGGTACGCCTCGGCCAGGGCGAGCTGCGCACCCGTGTAGGGGTCCAGCTTCGCGAAGCGGCCGTTGCCGTCGGTGGCCATGGCCACGCCGAGGTTGGACTCCTCGTCGATGCGGACCATGCCCGCGTCCTCGGGCTGCGAGAGCACCGTGTTGCCCTGGACGAAGCGGTCGTACTGGTCGGTGACCCATGCCTTCGAGGCCTGGTTCGGGGAGGACACCAGGGCCAGCACCTGCGCGCGCAGTTCGGCCGAAGTGGCCGGGCGCGGCAGCTTGTTGGCGTCGTCCGCCTGGAGTGCGTCCTGCCACTCGGGGCGGGCGTACGGCCGCTGGTAGACGGGGCCCTCGTGGGCGACGGTGCCCGGGGGCACGTCCACGATCTGCTCGCCGTGCCAGAAGATCTCCAGGCGCTCGCCGTCGGTCACCTCACCGATGACGGTGGCGATGACGTCCCACTTCTCGCAGATCTCCATGAACCGCGCGACGTGCTGCGGCTCGACGATCGCGCACATGCGCTCCTGCGACTCGCTCATGAGGATTTCCTCGGGCGAGAGCGTCGCGTCGCGCAGCGGGACGGTGTCCAGCTCGACGCGCATGCCGCCGGAACCGGCGGAGGCCAGCTCGCTGGTGGCGCAGGAGAGCCCGGCGCCGCCGAGGTCCTGGATGCCGGCGACCAGCTTCTCCTTGAAGATCTCCAGGGTGCACTCGATGAGGAGCTTCTCCTGGAAGGGGTCGCCGACCTGGACCGCCGGGCGCTTCGTCGGCTTGGTGTCGTCGAAGGTCTCCGAGGCGAGGACGGACACGCCGCCGATGCCGTCGCCGCCCGTGCGGGCGCCGTAGAGGATGACCTTGTTGCCGGGGCCGGAGGCCTTGGCGAGGTGGATGTCCTCGTGCTTCATCACGCCGATGCAGCCGGCGTTGACCAGCGGGTTGCCCTGGTAGCAGGCGTCGAAGACGACCTCGCCGCCGATGTTGGGCAGGCCCAGGCAGTTGCCGTAGCCGCCGATGCCCGCGACCACGCCCGGCAGGACGCGCTTGGTGTCGGGGTGGTCGGCCGCGCCGAAGCGCAGCGGGTCGACGACGGCGACCGGGCGGGCGCCCATGGCGAGGATGTCGCGGACGATGCCGCCGACGCCGGTGGCCGCGCCCTGGTAGGGCTCGATGTACGACGGGTGGTTGTGCGACTCGACCTTGAAGGTGACCGCGTAGCCCTGACCGACGTCGACGACGCCGGCGTTCTCGCCGATGCCGACCAGCATGGCCGTGTTCTCGGGGGCCTTCTCGCCGAACTGCTTCAGGTGGACCTTGCTGCTCTTGTACGAGCAGTGCTCGGACCACATGACGGAGTACATGGCGAGCTCGGCGCCCGTGGGGCGGCGGCCGAGGATCTCCCGGATGCGGGCGTACTCGTCCTCCTTGAGGCCGAGCTCCTTCCAGGGCTGCGCCGCGTCCGGGGTCTCGGTGGCGTTCTTGACCGTGTCGAGGCTCATGCTTTGACCAGCTTCTTCAGGACCGAGGTGAAGAACGGGAGGCCGTCGGTGCGGCCCGTCCCGATCAGCGGCTCCACCGCGTGCTCCGGGTGCGGCATGAGGCCGACGACGTTGCCCGCGGCGTTGGTGATGCCGGCGATGTCGCGCAGCGAGCCGTTCGGGTTGACGTCCAGGTACCGGAAGGCCACGCGGCCTTCGGCCTCCAGTTCGTCGAGCACGCGCTCGTCGGCGACGTATCGGCCGTCCATGTTCTTGAGCGGTACGGAGATCTCCTGGCCGGCGGTGTAGTCGCCGGTCCACGAGGTCCCCGCGTTCTCCACCCGCAGCTTCTGGTCGCGGCAGATGAAGTGCAGGTGGTTGTTGCGGAGCATCGCCCCCGGCAGCAGGTGGGCCTCGGTGAGGACCTGGAAGCCGTTGCAGATGCCGAGGACGGGCATGCCGCCCTTGGCCTGCTCGATGATGGTCTCCATCACCGGCGAGAACCGGGAGATGGCTCCGGCGCGCAGGTAGTCCCCGTAGGAGAAGCCGCCCGCGAGGACGACCGCGTCGACCTGGTGCAGGTCCCTGTCGCGGTGCCAGAGCGAAACCGGCTCGGCCCCCGCGAGGCGGATGGCGCGCAGCGAGTCACGGTCGTCGAGCGTTCCGGGGAACGTGACGACTCCGATGCGAGTGGTCACCGTCAGGCCTCGACCTTCACGGTGAAGTCTTCGATGACGGTGTTGGCGAGGAAGGTCTCGGCCATCTTGTGGATGCGGTCGAGGGCGGTCTGGTCGACCGGTCCCTCCACCTCGAGCTCGAAACGCTTCCCCTGGCGGACGTCCGCGATTCCCTCGAAGCCCAGGCGCGGCAGTGCACGCTGCACCGCCTGGCCCTGGGGGTCGAGGATCTCCGGCTTGAGCATGACGTCGACTACGACGCGTGCCATCGGGCACTCCCGTGTGTGGTTGGTGCGAAGGCGGTTCCCTCAGCGTACCCGGCCGAAATTTCTACGCGGGTAGATATCCCGGGGGCATGATCACCAGGCCGTTTCGGCTTCACCAACGCTTCGCAAAATCCGCCGGAAAACCACGTGCCCGGCATTGCGGCGGGACACGCGGGGAGAATTAACTGGGCTTCGCAATGCAATGGGAATCGGGGTACAAAGGAATCACCCGGGATTCCGGTTGAATCATGCATTGCCCCGAAACATCCACACAGTCGGCATCGCCCCACGTCAGCAGGGAGCGAGGTCGCACGAAGGGACCGATATCCGTGGCGCAGCGCGTAGTAGTCACGCTCTCCGATGACATCGATGGCGGAGAAGCGGCGGAAACGGTCGTGTTCGCTCTGGACGGAAAGTCGTACGAGATCGACCTCAATGTGGCCAACGCAAAGAAACTGCGGAAGAGCCTCGAGCCCTTCGTGGCCGCCGGACGCCGCCAGTCGCGGTCGGGGAAGACCTTCAAGCACACGTCCGTCGCACCCGACCCGGCGGTCGTCCGGGCCTGGGCCCGGTCCCACCAGTACGAGGTGCCGCCCCGCGGCCGCATCCCCAAGAAGATCTACGAGGCCTACAACGCCGCCCACTGAGGGCCGATTTGCCATCCACCCCCCTCCGTCGGCTAGTGTGTGGATCACGCCGAGGGGCCAGACCGCAGGTCAGAGCCTCGAAGGTCGTGCGGGTGTAGTTCAGTAGCAGAACATCCTCCTTCCAGGAGGAAGGCGCAGTGTGCGATCCCTGTCACCCGCTCTGCATCGGTTTACCGACCACCACCGTGGATCAGGTAGAGTGATGCACGCATTGCTCGCGCAGTGCACGCAGTAAACCTGCGGACGTAGCTCAGTTGGTAGAGCACCACCTTGCCAAGGTGGATGTCGCGCGTTCGAGTCGCGTCGTCCGCTCCATAAGGAGAAGGCCCCGGTCATTACGACCGGGGCCTTCTTCGTGATTCCTCGCCCCCGGTCCTGACAAATGTCATCACCGGCCATGACAGCGCGCACTGACCCGTCCGCCGCCGCGCCGCGAGGCTGGGGTCATGACTGACACCGTGATCCCCGTCGAGGGGCTGCGCCGCGGGTACGCCGGCGGCTTCGAAGCCGTACGGGGGGGTCTCCCTCTGCGTGGCCCGCGACGGTCCGCCCTGTGAACTGCTGCCGCTCAGCGGGGTGATGACCCTGGTGCGGGCCGGCTGGAGCGGCGGCGCGCAGCCCTACGACCTGTCGGGGGTGCGCTCACCACACTGGCCCGGGTCATGATCACCATGTTTGCTGTGCAGAAGTGGTTCCGCTGGGAACCGCGCCGCTAGAGAGCCGGGGGACGGGACCGTGTCGAAGCTGACCGGGTGGTGGAAGAACCGCAGCAGTGCGGCGAAGGTGGAGTTGTACTGCCGCTGGTCGTGCCATCTCTTCATCCTCATCGAGATCTTCTCGTTCGGGGTGCTGCCGGTGGCCGTCGAGGCGGCCGCGCGGCCCGAGGTGGCGCTGGCCCTGTTCCTGCTGGTGTGCGGGCACTCGGTGCTGTGCGGGGTGGTGTACTCGCGGGCGATGGACTGGGCCGTCGGGCGCCGCGAGCGTCCGGCCCGGCTCACGGTCACCATCGCCGCGGTGACGGCCGCCTTCACGGTGACGGTGCTCGCCCTGCGCGCCTCGGGGGCGCTCTCGGAGCCGGCGGTGGCCCCCCAACTGGTCGGCGGGGTGGTCGGCTTCGGGAGCGGGGCCCTGGTGATGTGCCTGGCCTCGGTGCGGCAGATGCGGTACGTGAGCCCGGCCTTCGCGGGCGGCACGGGACTGGTGGTGCTCGCGCTCGGTCTGTCGGCCGGCGAGGCGGTCGGCTACGTGGTCGGCGTGCTGATCTCCGGCTTCTTCTTCTCGCTGGCCTGCGGATTCACGATCTGGCTGCTCAAGACCGTCTGGGAGCTGGACCGCTCCCGCGAGGCCCAGTCGAGGCTGGCGGTCGCCGAGGAGCGGCTGCGCTTCGGCCGGGACCTGCACGACGTGATGGGGCGCAATCTGGCGGTGATCGCGCTCAAGAGCGAGCTGGCGGTCCAGCTGGCGCGGCGGGAACGCCCGGAGGCGGTGGACCAGATGATCGAGGTGCAGCGGATCGCCCAGGAGTCCCAGCGAGAGGTGCGGGACGTCGTGCGCGGCTACCGGGAGGCGGATCTCGCGGTGGAGCTGGAGGGTGCGCGCGGGGTGCTGAGCGCGGCCGGCATGGACTGCCGGGTCGATGTCGAGGCCGGCCGGGCGCTGCCCTCCGAGGTGCAGTCGGCGCTCGGCTGGGTGGTGCGCGAGGCGACCACGAACGTCCTGCGGCACGGGGACGCGCAGAGCTGCGTGATACGGCTGACGGCGCCGGAGGAAGGTGCGGTGACGCTGGTGGTGGAGAACGACGGGGCGCCCGGGTCGCCCGCCGGGCCGCCGGGTTCGGGGCTGGCCGGGCTGCGGGAACGGCTCGCGGTCCTGGACGGGACCCTGCAGGCCGGGCCGGTGGCCGGCGGCCGCTTCCGGCTGTGCGCCGAGATCCCGAATGCACACGTGCAAGGACTGGAGGTGCGGGCGTGAGCCCCGTACGCGTACTGCTCGCCGACGACGAGCATCTGATCCGCGGGGCGCTGGCCGCCCTGCTGGCGCTGGAGGACGACCTGCTGGTCGTCGCCGAGGCGGCCTCGGGGCCCGAGGCGCTGGCCATGGCGCGGGCGCACCGGCCGGACGTGGCCGTGCTGGACCTGCAGATGCCGGGAGCGGACGGTGTGAGCGTGGCCACATCGCTGCGGGCCGAACTCCCCGACTGCAAGACCATGATCGTGACCAGTCACGGCCGTCCCGGCCACCTGAAGCGGGCCCTGGCGGCAGGGGTGCGGGCCTTCGCGCCGAAGACCGTCTCGGCGCAGCGGCTGGCCGAGCTGATCCGGACCGTGCACGCCGGAGGCCGTTATGTGGACCCGGAGTTGGCGGCCGACGCGATCAGCGCGGGGGACTCGCCGCTGACCGCCCGTGAGGCGGAGGTGCTGGAGTTCGCGGCGGACGGGGCGCCGGTGGCGGAGATCGCGGAGCGGGCCAGGCTGTCACAGGGGACCGTACGGAACTACCTGTCCTCGGCGGCGACGAAGCTGGGGGCCGAGAACCGGCACACGGCAGTGCGTCTCGCACGGGAGCGAGGTTGGGTATAGTAGGTCCCGCGCTACGGCGCATGCGGACATAGCTCAGTTGGTAGAGCACCACCTTGCCAAGGTGGATGTCGCGAGTTCGAGTCTCGTTGTCCGCTCTGTACGCAAGAAGCCCCCGGTCCTCGACCGGGGGCTTCTTCGTTGTCGTGCGGCCTCTTACGACCAGGTCAGGCCGGTGAGCCGCTCGTAGGCCTCGACGTACTTGGCGCGGGTCCGCTCGACGACCTCCTGCGGAAGGGCAGGCGGCGGGAGTTCACCCTTCGGGTCCCAGCCGGAGGCCGGGGAGTTCAGCCAGTCGCGGACGTACTGTTTGTCGAAGGAGGGCTGTGCACGGCCCGGCTCCCACAGGTCGGCCGGCCAGAAGCGCGAGGAGTCCGGGGTCAGCACCTCGTCGGCGGCGATCAGCGTGCCGTCCTTCGGGTCGAAGCCGAATTCGAACTTGGTGTCCGCCAGGATGATCCCGCGCTCGCGGGCGATGTCCCGGGCGCGGCTGTAGACGGCGAGGGTCGTCTGGCGCAGCAGGGCCGCCGTCTCGGCTCCCTCGGTGCGCGCGACCTCCTCGTACGAGACGTTCTCGTCGTGCTCGCCGACGGCGGCCTTGGCGGCCGGGGTGAAGATCGGGGCGGGCAGCTCGGAGCCGTCGACGAGGCCTTCGGGGAGGGCCAGCCCGCAGACCGTACGCGTCTGCTTGTACTCGGCCAGGCCGGAGCCGGTGAGGTAGCCGCGGGCCACGCACTCGACGGGGACCATGTCGAGGTTGCGGCAGACCAGCGTGCGGCCGGCCCAGTCGGCGGGGGCACCGGCGGGCAGGTCGGTGGAGATGACGTGGTTCGGGACGAGGTCGGCGAGCTGGTCGAACCACCACAGGGACAGCTGCGTCAGGACGCGGCCCTTGTCCGGGATCTCGGTGGGCAGCACCCAGTCGAAGGCGGACATGCGGTCGCTGGCGACCATGACGAGGCGGTCGTCCTCGTCGCGGTAGAGGTCGCGGACCTTGCCGGTGTGGAGGTGGACGAGGCCCGGAACCTCGACCGGCTCGGGCTTTTCGACGAATCCGGACACGGGGTCTCCCTGTGGGTCTGTACAAGCGCAAACCCATTCTCCCGTACGCGGTCGGGTGCCCGGGTCGGCGGGGTGTCATGCGGGGTTCCCGGTGGGCTCTCGCCTGGGTCTCCGGTGGGGCTCTGGCCGGGGATCCCGGTGGACTCTGGCCGGGGCGCCGCGGGGATCCCCGTGGGCTCTTGCCGGGGCCCCGGCCGGATCTCAGTCCCTCTTGCAGATCCGGTCGAGGAGATTGGCGGTGGCGCGCTGCACGCGCTCGTCGACGTGGCCGGGGCGGTCGAGCGCCGGGGACCAGGCGAAGGTGCCGGACGCGAAGACCAGGGCGCCGCTGGGCGCCCGGTAGAGCGAGGTCTCCTGGTGGCGGCGGTGGTTCTCGCTGTCGAGGTACGGGGAGTGCGCGAGCAGGATCCGGTCCTGGTGCGCGGGGAGCTGGGTGCGCGGGAAATAGCGGTCGGCCTCGCCCGCGACCAGGCCGGGCAGCTCGTCGTTCTCCCCGGCGCCGGTGGAGTCCCAGAGCCAGTGCGTGGCGTTGCGCACGATCAGCGGCGCGGGCTCGGGGACCCGTCCCGCGTACTGGATGCCGAGCAGCTGCTGCTCCGGGCGGTCGACCTCGCGCCAGAGGCTGGGGCGGCCCGGGCCGCGGCGTTTTCGGCAGGTCAGGAGCCGGTCCTCGACCCCGGAGGGGGAGGGTCCGAGCTCGACCTGCCAGTACATCGTGTTGGCGGAGAGGAAGACGAGGGAGGTTCCGTGGTCGCGGGCGCGCTCGACCGTCCGGCGCATGGGCGCGGACCAGTACTCGTCGTGGCCGGGGAAGACCAGGCCGCGGTAGCGGGTGGGGTCGACGCGGCCGGCGTGCAGGTCGCGGGTGTCGGCGTAGGCGAGGTCGTAGCCGTAGCGCTCGGCCCAGCGGATGAAGTCGTAGGCGTGGCCGACGTGCAGGGGCAGGCCGGCGCCCGCGTAGGGGCGGTCGAAGGAGACCGTGTGGGCCGCGTCCTGCTCGCCGAGCAGTCGGCCGTCCTCGTCCCAGGCGTGGTAGAGGCTGGCGCCGGTGCGGCCGTCCTCCGGGTAGAGGTTGTAGGCCTGCCAGGTGATGTCGGGGAGCAGGAGCAGCAGGTCGGCGGGGTGGTCGTCGCGGACCGTGAAGGGGATGTGGGAGCGGTAGCCGTCGGCGGTGGTGAGGACGGCCACGTACGCGCCGATGCTCCAGTACGACGGGACCTGGAGGCGCCAGGACAGCCACCAGTGGTGGCAGGAGACGGTCCGGTCGGCGGTGAGGGGGGCCGGCTGGACGATGCCGGACAGCCGGGGGCTGGTGGTGATCTTGGAGGCGCCGTCGCCCGCGTAGTGCCCGATGCGGTAGACGTCGACGGAGAACTGCTGCGGCGGGTCGACCGTGATGTGGAAGTCGATGGCCTCGCCGGGGGCCACGGCGCCGGTCGAGGCGAAGCCCTTGATCTGGCGGTGCACGTCGTCGGCGGTGCGGGGGCCGCCGGTGCCGCCGCGGGCGCGCGGGATCTGGCCCGGGGCCAGCGCCGGGTCCACGTACCAGGGGACGACCTGGCCGGTGTCGTCGAAGTAGAGCTCACTGCCCCGGAACCAGGGCAGGGGCCCCTGTCCGAAGGGGTCGGTCACCGCGTGCGCCAGCGCACCTGACTCCCAACGCCGGATCTGGTCCGCACCCATAACCGCTCCCCTCCCTCGCTCCCCCGAACGGGCATGCAATCGAGCCGGTCCCAGCACATCACATAACGCACGCACTCCGTCACCGTTCGTCGCGAATTGACGTGACCGGAACATAGGAATCCGGTGATGCGTGCGACCGGTAGCCCGTCGGGGAAGGCGTCGGAGCAGAGAGGGACGCCGGCTGGGGCCCGGGTCGGGCGTGGTCAGACGAGGCGGACGGGCTTCTCGGGGCGGACGCCGAGGTCCGCGAGCCAGTCGCGCAGGGGCTCCGGGTCACCGTCCTCGACCAGGGACAGGACGCGGGGCGCGAGGTCGCAGCGGCGGTCGCCGCCGACGAGGAGGACCGGGCCGTCGAGCCAGTCCAGGCCGGGGGCGGCACCCGCGGAGTCGACCGCCGCACAGCACACCATCGCCGTCACGTGGTCGGCCAGCAGGTCCCGGCTGCTGCGCGGCGGCTGGAGCGGGAACAGCGGTACGGCGTCCGCGCCGCGCGCCTTCCCGGCCGAGGGCGACGCGGCGCCGGCGGCGCGCTCCTCGCGGGCCAGGTCGCCGCTGAGCCGTCCGGCCAGCGCCTCTCCGGCCGTGCCCGCGCCGGCGGGATCGGTGAGGAAGCCCAGCACCCGCTCCAGCGTGGGACCGGCGAAGCCGTCCACGGCGGCGGGGGCGGAGGCGGTGGCGGTGGCGGGGGCCGGGGCGGTGGCGGGCGGGACGACGGCGGCCGCGGGGGCGGGCGGGACGGCCGGGGCGGTCAGGGCGTCCAGCGCCGTGTGCAGGCGGGCCGCCTCGGTACGCCATGTGCGGTCCACGACCTCTTCCGGATAGGCCGCCCAGTCCACCGGGGACCACTCCGGCCCGGTCTCGGCCGGACCGCCGTGGAAGAGCCGTGCGGCCAGCAGCGAAGCCGCCTCGTCGACCGCGCCGGGCTGCTCCAGCAGGTCGCAGGCCGGGCGCTCGCCGAGCCGCGAGGTGAACCCGTCGGCCAGCCGGTCCCGGCGGGACAGCTCGGTCAGCGCGGAGACCACCCCGGCGTCGAGGTGCGCCGGCCAGCGGCCCATCCGCCAGGCGGGCAGCGCGACCCGGGTCAGCAGCCGGTCCCAGCCCGCATAGGCGAGGCCGACCTGCTCCTGGGCGACGATGCGCAGCCCGTAGTCCACACCCTGTGCACGCTCGGAGGCGGCCGCGGCCACCCCGCGCTCCATCTCGGCGGCATCCACCCGGCACAGCCGCAGCAGCAGCCGGGCGGGCCCGGCGATCCAGCCGAGGCCTCTGCGGCCGCCCACGTCCACGGCGGCGTCCAGGCCCCGTACGAACCCGCGCGCATCGGCTATGTCCGGGTGCGCCGAAGGTCCCGTGCCGGCGACGACCGGGGCGAGGACGGCGCGCAGCTCGGCGACCCGCATCCACCAGAGGAACGGCGAGCCGATCACCAGCACGGGGGCGGCGCCGGGCTCGGACTCCGGGCCGGCGGATATGCCGCCGCGGCGGTGGGCCGCGTGGGTGCGGTCCTCCAGCCAGCTGTCACAGTCCGGCGTCAGCGCTATCGCCGAGGGCGCCGGCACGTCCATGCGGTCGGCCAGGTCGCGCACCAGCCGGTAGAGATCGGGGGCGGCGGCCTCGGACAGCGGCACCGTCGGCGTCACGGCCGGGCTCGCCCGCAGCACCACGGCGGCGAAGATCCCGCCGACGAGCAGCACCAGCGCGGCCACCGCACAGACGACGAGGGTCACCGCGGGCCAGGGGTCACCGGCCAGCCGGCCCGTCATCCGGGCGGCCACCAGCACCACCGCGAGGGCGGCGGGCAGCAGCCCGACGGCCAGGGCCCTGCTGCGGACGCGCAGCACGGCCAAGGCGCGGAAACGCGCGGACGGCACGCCCACTTCCATGATCGAACCGGTTCCGGACACGGCCGGACCTCACCCCCTCTGCCCTGCGGCGGCTTTGCTCACTCCCCCACTGTGACACCCGCCACTGACATCGCAATGCCGGTGGGCCAAGTGCCGGAATGAGAGCCGGAATGCTTGCGCCGCACCCTAGTTGGGGCGCGCCCGGGCGTCAGGCAGACCGGGGGACGATCACCCGATGGAATGGCTTTGGGTAAAGGTGGGTGCGTTCGAACGCGGCCGGATGCACTCGCACGCGAACGCGCCTGCGGGCCCGGGCGCACGTCGTGCACACCGGGCCCGCAGGGTGGGTCTGCCGCAGCTCAGGGGCGGGCGGCCGCCTTGGCCGCGATGTCCGTGCGGTGCTGCGAGCCGTCGAGCCGGATCCGCGCGACCGCCTTATACGCCTTCTCGCGGGCCTGCGCCAGATCGGAACCGGTCGCCGTCACCGAGAGCACGCGGCCGCCCGCGCTGACCACCGCGTCGCCCTCGCGCCGGGTCCCGGCGTGCAGCACGTAAGCGTCGGGGGCGTCCTCGGCGGCCACCTCGTCCAGGCCCTCGATGACGTCGCCGGTGCGCGGGGTCTCGGGGTAGTTGTGCGAGGCGATGACCACCGTGACGGCCGCGTCCTCGCTCCAGCGGAGCGCCGGCTGGGCGTCCAGGGTGCCGTTGGCTGCGTTCAGCAGCACGCCCGCCAGCGGGGTGCGCAGCCGGGCCAGGACCACCTGGGTCTCGGGGTCGCCGAAGCGCGCATTGAATTCGATGACCCGGGTGCCGCGGCCGGTGATGGCCAGGCCGGCGTACAGCAGTCCGGAAAAGGGGGTTCCGCGGTGGCGGAGCTCGTCGACGGTCGGCTGGAGGACCAGCTCCATGACCTCGTCGACCAGCTTGGGGTCGGCCCAGGGCAGCGGGGAGTACGCGCCCATGCCGCCGGTGTTGGGGCCCTCGTCGCCGTCGAGCGCCCGCTTGAAGTCCTGGGCGGGCTGGAGCGGGAGGACGGTGACGCCGTCGGTGATGGCGAAGAGGGACACCTCGGGGCCGTCGAGGTACTCCTCGATGACCACGCGGTCGCAGCCGAGCGCGTGGGCGCGGGCGGCGGCGAGGTCCTCGGTGACCACGACGCCCTTGCCGGCGGCGAGGCCGTCGTCCTTGACGACGTACGGGGCGCCGAAGGCGTCGAGGGCCGCGTCCACCTCTTCCGGGGTGGTGCACACGTAGCTGCGCGCCGTCGGGACCCCGGCCGCGGCCATCACGTCCTTGGCGAAGGCCTTGGAGCCCTCCAGCTGCGCCGCCTCGCCGGACGGGCCGAAGACGGGGATGCCGGCGGCGCGCACGGCGTCGGCGACTCCGGCGACCAGCGGGGCCTCCGGGCCCACGACGACCAAGCCGGCGCCGAGTTCGGTCGCCAGAGCGGTGACGGCATCACCGTCGAGGGCGTCGACCGGGCGGAGCTCGGCCACCTCGGCGATGCCGGCGTTGCCGGGAGCGCAGTACAGCGCGGAGACGTCGGGGTCGAGGGACAGAGAGCGGCACAGGGCGTGTTCGCGGGCGCCGCCGCCGATGACGAGGACCTTCACGCTGCTCAGCCTAGCCCGGACGGCGGAGCCGGCTTCGTGCGGCCACCCCAATCAGGCGGTGCTACTCATTCGTGTATTCCTCCAGAACAGTGGCTCCGAGCTCGCGCACGATCAGGTCGTGTCCGGTCAGTGCGCTCTCGACGAGGTCGGGATCGTCCTCCTCGGGGACGTCGTCCTCGGGGGCGACCGGCGGGGGCGCCTGCGATACGGGCGGCTGCGGGGCCGGGGCCGAGTGCTGGTGCTGGTGCTGCTGGGGCTGCTGCGGCTGCTGGTACTGCGGGGCGGGCGCGGAAGGGGCCGACGCCTGGGGCGGGGGCGGCGGGCTGTGGGCCGGGGCGGGAGCCGGGGCCGCCGGGGCGCCGTACGAGGGCGAGGACGAGGCCGGGCCCGGGCCCGGGGATCCACCGCCCACCACGGCGTCGATCTTCCAGTTCACCTGGAACTGCTCGGCCAGGACCGCCTTGAGCACGTCCTCGCTGCCGCTGCTCGCGAAGTTGTCGCGGGCTCCGGCGTTGGGGAAGCCGAGCTGGAGCGTCGTTCCGTCGAAGCCGGTGACCTGGGCGTTCTGGCTGAGCAGGATCCAGGTGAAGCGGCGGCGGTTCTTGACGGCCTCGAGGACGCCCGGCCACATCGCCTGGACCTGCACGGCGCCGGCGGCCATACCGGGCGACGGAGCGGGGGTGGCGGCTGCGCCCGGAGCCGGGGCGTGGGCCTGGGCCTGGGGGGCCGCGGCGGGGGCGGGGGTGGCGGCGGGAAGCCCCTGGCCGGGGGCGGCCGCGCTGGGCCAGGCTCCGGGGGCGGCGGCCGCCGGCCGTGCGCCGGGGGCGCCGCTGCCGGGCTGCGCCGCTCCGGGCCACGCCCCGGGCGCGGGTGCGGCCGGGGCGGGCGCCGTCGGCGCGGCGGCGGGCGGCGCGGCGGGCGGCGCGGCCTGAACCGGCGCCTCCGGCTGCACCGGAGCCCGTACCGGCTCGGGCGCCCCGACCGGAGCGGGGGCCTGAACGGCTGCGGCCCGCGCGGCGGCGGCACCACCCCCCTGACCGGCGGGCGCCATGCCGTGCGCCTCGGGCCCGGGCACGTAGCCCATGGCGGGCGGCACCGCGGCGGCGCCCGGCCCGGCGGCGAAGGCGGCCGCCCCGCTGCGCTCCAGCCGGTCGAGCCGGGCCTGGAAGGACCGCTCGTCGTCGAAGGCGGCGGGCAGCAGCACGCGGGCGCAGATCAGCTCCAGCTGGAGCCGCGGCGAGGTCGCGCCGCGCATCTCGGTGAGGCCGGTGTTGACGAGATCGGCGGCCCGCGACAGCTCGGCGGCCCCGAACACGGACGCCTGGGCCGTCATCCGCTCCACGACATCGGCGGGAGCGTCGATCAGCCCCTTCTCCCCGGCGTCGGGCACGGCGGCCAGGATCACCAGGTCGCGCAGCCGCTCGAGCAGGTCGGCGACGAACCGGCGCGGGTCGTTCCCGCCCTCGACGACGCGGTCGACGACCTCGAACGCCGCGGCCCCGTCCCCGGCGGCGAAGGCATCCACGACGGAGTCGAGGAGCGAGCCGTCGGTGTAGCCGAGGAGGGATGTGGCCATGGCATACGTCACACCGTCGTCGGCGGCGCCGGCGAGCAGCTGGTCCATGACGGACATCGAGTCACGCACGGAACCGGCGCCGGCCCGCACGACGAGCGGCAGCACGCCGTCCTCGACCTTGGCGCCCTCGCGGCCGCAGACCTCGCCGAGGTACTCGCGCAGGGTCCCCGGCGGAACCAGCCGGAAGGGATAGTGGTGCGTCCTGGACCGGATCGTCCCGATGACCTTCTCGGGCTCGGTGGTGGCGAAGATGAACTTCAGGTGCTCCGGCGGTTCCTCGACGACCTTCAGCAGCGCGTTGAAGCCCGCCGAGGTGACCATGTGGGCCTCGTCGATGATGTAGATCTTGTACCGGCTGGACGCGGGCCCGAAGAAGGCCTTCTCTCGCAGGTCGCGGGCGTCGTCCACACCACCGTGCGAGGCGGCGTCGATCTCGATGACGTCGATGGACCCCGGCCCGTTCCTGGCCAGGTCACGGCAGGACTGGCACTCCCCGCACGGGGTGGGGGTGGGACCCTGCTCACAGTTCAGGCAGCGGGCGAGGATGCGCGCGCTGGTCGTCTTTCCGCAGCCGCGCGGCCCGCTGAACAGGTACGCGTGATTGACCCGGTTGTTCCGCAGCGCCTGCATCAGCGGGACAGTGACATGCTCCTGTCCGATGACCTCGGCGAACGTCTCGGGGCGATAGCGGCGGTACAGCGCAAGGGACGACACGTCTACGAGGTTATCCGGGCCCACCGACAACGGCGGCCCACACGGCCCCCGGAACGCAAAGCGCCCCCCACGCACCCGCCAGAGCCCACTTACCCTTGCTGCCTTCCGGCCCTGGGGGAGTTGGGTGAGATAGCGCCACGTGAGGGGCTGACCCCACCCTAGCGGATGGAAGCCCCCGGAATCGAGCCCGCCCCCTCCCGCGCTCCCCGCGAACGATCACGTTCGCGAGCACCCCTCAACGTCTTGTATTGTTTGCGGCGGAGGATTCGCCTAGTGGCCTAGGGCGCACGCTTGGAAAGCGTGTTGGGGGCAACCCCTCACGAGTTCGAATCTCGTATCCTCCGCCAGTGCCTCACCGGGCACTTGAAGGCCCCGACCGGGAAACCGGCCGGGGCCTTCTGCGTTCCCGAGCACGGTCCCGGTCCCGGGCTCTGTCCCGGCCCTCGGCGGGGGCGGGTGGGGGATCAGGCGGTCCGCAGTGAGATCTCGGTGGCCTTGATCAGCGCGACGACGGAGGAGCCGGCCGCCAGGCCGAGCGCGTCGACGGCGTCGGCGGTGATCGCGGCGGTCAGCCCGCCGCCGTCCACGTCCACCTTGACGCAGGCCATGGCGGGCCCGGCGGCGACCTCGGCGACCGTGCCGGCGATCCGGTTGCGGATGGACAGCCCCTCGACGGGCCCGGTGGCGAGTGCCACCTCGGTGGCCTTGACCAGCGCCGTGACCGCGGATCCCGTCCCGATGCCGAGGTCCTTGACGGCGTCGGCGGTGATGGCGGCGGTGATCTCCGGGCCACCGTCCAGCCGGACCTTGACCACGGCCATGGCCTCACCGGTGGTGACGGCGGTGACGGTGCCGGCGAACTGGTTGCGGATGCTCAGGCTCATGGTGTGCAGACCTCCTTCGTAGGCGTCCCGCGCGGCAGGGGACGAGCCGCGCGGGCCGACCGTACGTGCCCTCGCGCCGCGGCCCCGTGGGGACCGCGCGTCCGCCGGAGGGCGCAGCGAGGGCGTCATCCGATCGGCCCCGCGACGGGGTGGTCGGCTCAGCCGAACTTCGGCATCTCGCCGACCGTCGTCGTCATGTCGATCACCGCGAAGGCCGCGCCCTGCTGGTCCGTCACCGCGGCGAAGCGCCCGAACGGGCTGTCCATCGGGCCGAAGTGCAGCTTCCCGCCGTGCTTCTTCGCCTTCTCGACCGCCTCGTCGCAGTTCGGGACGCCGAAGTAGACCTGGATGTAGGAGGGGATCTCCGGCGGGAACTCGTCGCCCATCTTCATCCGGCCCAGCACCGGGTTCTCGGGGCCGCCCACGCAGAAGACCTTGAAGTCCATGCCGGCCGCGTCCGGGGCGTCCCCCGCGTCCATCTGCTGGGCGCTGTACGGGAAGACCTTCGGCAGGAAGGAGTCCGCCTTGGCGGGCTCACGGGTGAAGACCTCCGCCCAGGCGTAGGCACCGGCCGCACCCATCTTCTCGAAGCCCTTGTGCTCGCCGGGCTGCCAGACGCCGAAGACCGCGCCGCTCGGCTCCTTGGCGATCAGCATCGAGCCGAAGTCGCCGACCTGCATCGGCCCCATCAGCACCTCGCCGCCGTTCGAGGTGACCTTGTCGGCCGTGGCCGCCACGTCGGGCGAGTGGAGGTACAGGCACCACTGCGAGGGGGCGTCCGCCCCGGGCATCGGGGGCACCACGGCCGCGACGGCCTGGCCGTCCGAGTAGGCCTGCGTGTAATTGCCGTACTCGCTGCTGGACTCGCCGAAGGTCCAGCCCAGAACGTCGCCGTAGAAGGTCTTGGCGGCCTCCACGTCGGCGAACATCGCGTCCACCCAGCACGGCGCGCCTTCGGTGAACTCACCCATGGTCGATCGACTCCTCGGACTCGTGCTCGTAGGCGTGGCTGTCGTCGTACCCACGCTAGGCGCGCGGTGCGCCGACCGCGCGGGGAGCGCGCCCGCGCGGGAGGCTGGAGCCATGGACAAGGACATCACCATCCGGCTGGCGCAGCAGCCGGAGGCCGACGCGCTGCTCTCCCGCAGCCCGCTCGCCGCACTGGTCGGGATGCTGCTCGACCAGCAGGTGCCGATGGAGTGGGCGTTCTCGGGGCCCTGGACGATCGCCCAGCGGCTCGGCTCCGACGACCTCGACGCGCACGCCATCGCCGCGTACGAGCCCGAGGCCTTCGTCGCGCTGCTCTCGCAGAAGCCCGCCGTCCACCGCTACCCCGGGTCGATGGCGAAGCGGGTCCAGCAGCTGTGCGCCTACCTCGTGGAGCACTACGACGGGGACGCCGAGGCGGTCTGGGCGGGCGTCGGGACCGGGGCGGAACTGCTGGAGCGCCTCAAGGCGCTGCCCGGATTCGGCGAGCAGAAGGCCCAGATCTTCCTCGCCCTGCTGGGGAAGCGGCTCGGCGTGCGGCCGCAGGGCTGGCGGGAGGCGGCGGGCGGCTACGGGCCGGCGAACGTCTACCGCTCGGCGGCCGACATCACGGGCCCGGAGTCGCTGGCCAAGGTCCGGGCGCACAAGCAGGAGATGAAGGCCGCGGCCAAGGCCGCGAAGGGCTCCGTGTGAAGGCGCAGCGGCTCCGCCCGGGCGGCGCAACGGCGCGGATTGACCGGCTCGAAAGGTGCTGGATTGACCCCTGAATCCGGTCTATCAGGCCCCTAGATTTGGGGGCATGAACGAGATCGCAACCCGAGCCGCCACCGCCGAGACCATCCAGGACGCCCCCGGCAGCCTCATCACGCTGCTCACGGACACCGCCGAACTCACCTGCAACACGGCCACCTTCGCCGAGGGCGCGGCCGGCGCCCCGGTGCACTTCCACACCAAGGCCACCGAGTTCTTCCACGTCACGTCCGGCCGGCTCGACATTCTGGTCGGGGACGAGGTCCACACCCTCGACGCCGGCGACTTCATCGCGGTCCCGCCCGGCGTCAAGCACGCCTTCGCCCCCGCCGCCGGCCACACCGCCGGCGTCTTCGTCGGCTTCACCCCCGGCATGGGCCGCTTCGACTACTACCGCCTCCTCGGCCGGGTCAACGCGGGCGAGGCCACCGTGCAGGACATCAAGGACAGCTCCGCCACGTACGACAACCACTACGCGGAGAGCGCCGCCTGGAGCGGCCGCCGCCGCAGCGCCGAACCGTAGGTCACGTCCGCGTCGAGGCGGCGCAGCTCCTCGGCGATCAGCTCGGCGCCGCTGCGGATCTTCAGGGCCACGCTGCGGTCCGGGCTCCCGGGCAGGACCAGGGTGGCCAGGGCGCCCGCCGGCCGGTCCACCCGGATCTCGCCGCCCGTGGTGCGCAGGCTGACCCTGGTGATCACCGGGCCCGCGCTCGCCACCCGGTCGACGGGCACGCCGAGCCGGTCCTCCAGCCAGCGCGCCAGCAGCTCGGCGCTCGCGTTGTCGGGCTCGCTCTCCACCGCCGCGCCGGTCACCGGCAGCGGCTTCTGGTCCAGGGCGGCCGCCAGCAGGGCCCGCCACGGCGTCAGCCGGGTCCAGGCCAGGTCGGTGTCCCCCGGCCGGTAGGCGGCGGCCCGGTCGTCGAGCACGCCGACCGGGTCGAAGGCCGCGGCCGCGTCCGTGATCCGGCGCTGCGCGAGCGAACCCAGGGAGTCCCCCGCCACGTCGGCGGGGGCGTCGGCCGGCCACCACGCCACGACGGGCGCGTCCGGCACCAGCAGCGGCAGGACGACCGAGCCGGCCTGCTCGGTCAGCTCCCCGTGCAGGCGCAGCACGAGGGTCTCCCCGGTACCGGCGTCCGAGCCGACCCGCAGCTCGGCGTCCAGCCGGCTCGCCCGGAGCTTGTGCGAGCCCCGCGAGGTCCGCTTGATCACCGTGATGATGCGGCACGGGTGTTCGCGCGAGGCCTCTGAGGCCGCACGCAGGGCGTCGTAGGCGTTCTCCTCGTCGGTGACGACGAGGAGGGTCAGCACCAGCCCCGTGGTGGGGCTTCCTATCGCCCGGCGGGCTGCGAGCAGGGCCCGGTTGATCCTGCTGGACGTGGTGTCGGTCAGTTCGGTCCGCATGTCACGAGTCTGTCAGCGACGGACCGGTTCCGGTCACCCGGTGCGCTCGATTCCGCGTGGACCGGGGGAGGATGACGCCGTTTCGGCTCACCGGCGCCTGCGGGCCGTCCCGAAGACCGAGCGCGAGATCTCCCGGCCCAGCTGGGTCCCGATCGACCGGGCCAGCGAGCGGAACAGTCCGCTCCCCACCACCTGCTCGGCCAGCGAGCGCTCCGCCGCAGGGGCGCTGCGCGCGGCCCGCGCCGCCTCCTTCTCGGCCTCCTTCGCCTCCTTCTCGGCCTCGGCGGCCGCCGCTGCCGCCTCCGCCCGGGCCTCGGCGGCGGCCTGCTCGGCGCCGATCTTCTCGTACGCCGACTCGCGGTCCACCGGCTCCGCGTAGCGCGACCAGAGCAGCGAGGAGGTCACCGCCCGGTCCAGGGCCGTCGGCTCGATCGGCCCCATCAGCGACTGCGGGGCCCGCAACCGGGTCGCGGCGACCGGGGTCGGGGCGCCGTTCTCGCTGAGCACGGTGACCACCGCCTCGCCGGTCCCCAGCTGGGTGAGCAGCTCCTCGAGGTCGTAGTCGGAGTGCGGGAAGGTCTTCACCGTCGCCTTCAGCGCCTTCGCGTCGTCGGGGGTGAAGGCGCGCAGGGCGTGCTGCACGCGGTTGCCGAGCTGGGCGAGCACGTCGCGCGGCACGTCCTTCGGCGTCTGCGTCACGAAGAACACGCCCACGCCCTTGGAGCGGATGAGGCGCACCGTCTGGGTGACCGAGTCGAGGAAGGCCTTGGACGCGCCGTTGAAGAGCAGGTGCGCCTCGTCGAAGAAGAAGACGAGCCGCGGCTTCTCCAGGTCTCCGACCTCCGGCAGGTCGTGGAAGAGGTCGGCCAGCAGCCACATCAGGAAGGTGGAGAAGAGCTGGGGCTTGTCCTGGACCGCCGGGAGTTCCAGTACGGACACCACGCCGCGCCCGTCCGCCGCCGTCCGCAGGAACTCGCTGGTGTCGAACTCCGGCTCGCCGAAGAACTCCGCGGCGCCCTGCTGCTCGAAGGCGGTCAGCGCGCGCAGGATCACCCCGGCCGTCACCGTGGACAGTCCGCCGATGCCCTTGAGCTCCGGCTTTCCCTGGTCGGACACGAGGAAGGCGACGACCGCGCGCAGGTCCTTGAGGTCGATCAGTTCCAGGCCCTTGGTGTCGGCGTAGTGGAAGATCAGGCCGAGGGACTGCTCCTGCGTCTGGTTGAGCTGGAGCACTTTCGACATCAGGACCGGGCCGAAGCTCGTGACGGTCGAGCGGACCGGGATACCGGGGCCGATGCCGCCGAGCGCATAGAACTCGGTGGGACATCCCGTCGCCTCCCACTGCTGGGCCACGTCCTTCGCCCGTTCGGCGACCCTGTCGCTCGGCGCGCCCGGCGCCGAGATCCCCGAGACGTCGCCCTTGACGTCCGCGAGGAAGACCGGGACCCCGCTGGCCGACAGCTGCTCGGCGATGAGCTGCAGGGTCTTGGTCTTGCCGGTGCCGGTGGCGCCCGCAACCAGCCCGTGCCGGTTGAGCATCGGCAGGGGGATGCGGATCTGGTGGCCGGGCAGGCAATGGCCGTCCCAGAGCAGGGCCCCCAGGTCGAGCGCCGGTCCGGTGAACGCGTATCCGGCAGCGATCTCGTCGGCCGGGCCCGTCTGGTCCGCCCCGACGGCGGGGTCGGTGCTCTCGCTCATGCATCACTCCCGAATTGGCGCCCTTCGCCACTTTTGCACCAACGCGGCGAGGCTGCGCTCGCAGGGCCCGGCCCGGTAGGCTTTCCGTGTGATCTTCAAGCGCATCGGTAACGGAAAGCCGTACCCCGACCACGGCCGGGAAAGCACCCGGCAGTGGGCGGACGTCGCGCCGCGCCCGGTCCGGCTCGACCAGCTGGTGACGACCAAGGGACAGCTCGACCTCGAGACGCTGCTCGCCGAGGACTCCACGTTCTATGGCGACCTCTTCGCGCACGTCGTCAAGTGGCAGGGCGACCTCTACCTGGAGGACGGGCTGCACCGCGCCGTGCGCGCGGCCCTGCAGCAGCGCCAGGTGCTGCACGCCCGCGTCCTCGAGATGGACTGAATCCGCGCCCGGCCCCGTCCGGACCGGCCCGCACCACGCCGTCCCGGCCCTCCCAGCCCCTGCCCGTGCACCGGCCATGCCCGTGCCCCGGCCAGGGGCTTCGGCGCTTCGGGCCGGTGCCGCTTCGGGTGGATTGCGCCTTTCGGGTCACCATTGACCTATCAGCAGATCATTTAGTAGGCATCGCCACCGGGCGGCACTACGCTGCGCCCATGAGCATGCTCACTCCCCCCGGCATGGGCGGAAAGTACCGCGTCACGGGAGCCGCCTACCCCCGTATGAGCCGTAAGCGGAGCCGCCGTCGCATCGTCTTCGCCGTGCTTGGCTCGGTCCTCGCACTGGCCCTGCTCGGCTATGGGGCCCTGCAGCTCATTGACGTGTTCCAGGGCGACAGCCCGAAGCGGAACACGGCCGCGGGCGCGAAGGACTGTCCGACGAAGGCGGCCGACAGCGCCGCCAAGGGCGGCCCCGAAGCCGCCTCGGCCGCCACCCCCAAACCGGCGGTCGTCCTGCCCAAGCCCGCCGACATCACCGTCAACGTCTACAACGCGACCCCGCGCGCGGGACTCGCCAAGGCCGTCGGCGACGAGCTGCGCAAACGCGGCTTCAACGTCGGCAACGTCGGCAACGCCCCCGCCGACTTCGACAAGAAGGTCCCCGGCACCGGGATACTGCTGGGCTCCCCCGCCACCGACAAGGCCGCCTTCAGCGTGCTGGGCACCCAGCTCGCCGGCACCACCCAGCAGAACGACACCCGCGAGACCGCGGACATCGACCTGATCCTGGGCGACGCCTTCAAGGAGCTGAGCACGCCGGAGGACGCGGCCAAGGCGCTGGCCGTACTGGCCAACCCCGCGCCCGCGCCCAGCGCGAAGTGCTGATCCGCCCGATGCCCTGACGTCCCGATGCCCTGACGTCCCGGCGCGCCGGCGTACTGCCGCGCCGACGCGCCGGTCCGGTGACCCGGTGACCCGGTGACCTGGTGGTTCGGTACCGAAGGGCTACTCGGCCGAGCCGTACATGCGGTCGCCCGCGTCGCCCAGGCCCGGAACGATGTAGCCGTGCTCGTTGAGCCGCTCGTCCACCGCGGCCGTCACCACGGTCACCGGCGTGCCCGCCAGCTCGCGCTCCATGATCTCGACGCCCTCGGGCGCGGCCAGCAGCACCACGGCCGTGACGTCGTCGGCGCCGCGCTTGATCAGCTCCCGGATCGCCGCGACGAGCGTGCCGCCGGTGGCCAGCATCGGGTCGACGACATAGACCTGCCGCCCGGAGAGGTCCTCCGGCATGCGCGTCGCGTACGTCGAGGCCTCCAGGGTCTCCTCGTTGCGCACCATGCCCAGGAAGCCCACCTCGGCCGTCGGCAGGAGCCGCACCATGCCGTCGAGCATGCCGAGCCCGGCCCGCAGGATCGGCACGACCAGCGGGCGCGGGTGCGAGAGCTTCACGCCGGTGGTGGGGGCGACCGGGGTCTCGATGTCGGCCTGCTCGGTGCGCACGTCGCGGGTGGCCTCGTACGCGAGCAGGGTCACCAGCTCGTCGGCGAGCCGGCGGAAGGTGGGGGAGTCGGTGCGCTTGTCGCGCAGGGTGGTGAGTTTGTGCGCCACCAAGGGGTGATCGACGACCTGCAAACGCACAACATCCTCCAAAACTCGGCCTGCGACCTGCAAAAACGGCCGCGAGACGCGACCTGCACCCAAAAGGCTACGCGCTGGGCGGGCCCCCGCGCGTCCGTCTGGGGATGCGACCCGCGCGGGAGCCCACCACGCTGGACTGGTGAGTACCGCACCCGTGATCGCCGCCGTCGACGGATCCGACCACAGCCTGGGGGCCCTGGAGTGGGCCAGGGCGGCGGCGCTGCGGCACGGTACGGAGCTGCTGATCGCCCATGTTCTGCCCGACCACGCCCAGTTGTACGCGGGGCGCCGGGCCGCGCTGCACGACGCCCAGCAGCCGGAGGAGTTCGCCGACCCGGTGGCCGACCGGATCCGGGCCCTGCTGGGCGGCGGCCCCGGCCTGCCGGAAGGGGTCCGGTACGAGTCGCTGGAGGGCTCCGTCCCCGAGGCGCTGCGGGTGATCGGCGCGGAGGCCCTGATGCTGGTGATGGGCTCCCGCGGCCGCGGCGGCTTCGCCAGCCTGCTGCTCGGCTCGAACAGCCGGGCCGTCGCCACGACGGCCCCGTGCCCGGTCGTGGTGGTCCCGCACGCGGAGCGGAAGGTGACGGACGCCTCGGCGGAGGAGTCCGCCGGGAAGGTGGTGCTCGGGCTGCACGCCGCGGAGACCCCGGACGACGTACTGGCCTTCGCGTTCACGGAAGCGTCCGTGCGGGGGACCACCGTCCAGGTGGTGTCCGCGTACGCCGTACCGCCCGCGCCGACCATGGTCGTGGACAGCCCCTTCGTGGTGATCCCGCCGGAGGGGCTGGCGGACGACGGGGACGCCGTGCCGGCCGAGCGGGAGATGCTGCGGTCCCAGACGGAGCGGCTGGCGCCGTTCCGCGCGCGCCACCCCGACGTACCGGTCGAGCAGGCCTCCGTGCCCGGGGACGCCGCGGGCCGGCTCGTCACGGCCTCCCGGTCGGCGGAGCTGGTCGTGGTGGGCCGCCACCATCCGCGGCGGGGGGCCATGTCGCTGCTGATCGGCTCGGTGGCGAACGCGGTGCTCCAGCACGCCCACGGCCCCGTGGCGGTGGTCCCGGCGCTCCCTGACGACGCGGCCGCCGCCCGGACGTGACCGTCCGTGCCGATGGCGCGGTCACCGTGGAGTGACCGCACGGTGACTGCGCTCCGACCGTACGGAACGTGCTGACCGTTCTGACCTGCGGAGGGGTGGCATCAAACGGTCCGTCCGGGGGAAGGTGGGTGCAGGGGGAACGACCGACCAGCCCGGGGTGGTGGCCGATGCCCGACACGCAGCCGAGTGACGATGCGCCGGAGACCGCGGCGCAGCGCCGAGCACGCCGCGCGCAGTTCCTGCGCGACCTGATGGAGGCGCGGGCGCTGCGCGACCGCGTCCAGCCCCGCCGCGCCCGCGCCGCCCGCATGCGCCAGCAGATGCGCATGCGCACGTTCCGCTGGTGACGGCACCCCCGGCCGACCCCGGCCGACCCCCGGCCGACCTCCGGGCGACCTCCGGGCCGGGCCCCCGGCCCGCCCCCGCCGCGCCCCGGCCCCACCCCCGCGACCGCGCGACACGGCCGGGCGGCGCGGCCTCCGCGAAGGGACCGGACCCGGCCCCGCCGGGCCGCCCGTATCCGTACGACACCGCCGCCCCACGGCCCCCGTACCCGCCGCGCGGCGCACGGCACGGGACGACGCAAGCGCGGAAGACCTCTCGCAATGCCGCCGTTTCTGCCACGATGCCGATTGGGCGGGGCAGTACGGCGGGCACCACGGCCGTTCGGCCCCAACCTCCGGCCGGGGGGACCTCCAACCGGCATGTCTAAGACCAGTGGGAGAGTCACGGTGTATTTCGCCGCACTGCTCGCGCGCACCGAAGACGGGTGGGAAGCGAGCGACATGGAACTCGACGACGTCGAGTCCCTCAGTGATCTGATCGATCTCGCCCGGTCCGCCGCTGTCGACGACGACACGGTGGTCGCCCTCATCGAGCAGGAGGACGCCTGGTTCGGCGTCGTCCGCGTGGACGGCGAGGAGGACCCGCGGTACTTCGTCTCGAACGCCTCCGCGGCCGCCCGCAGCTCCTACGGCTCGATGCTGACCAAAGAGCTGCTGGGCAGCGACGAGGAGGACGACGAACTCGACGAGCTGGACCTGGACGGCACCGAAGACGGCGAGGAGGAACCCCTCCCCGCCTTCACCGACGAGACCGACGACGAGGACGGGCTGGGAGGCACCGGCGCGGAACCGGTACCGGCCGGTCCGCTCGGCGACCCCCAGTTGCTGGACGACCTCGGCGTGACCCACAAACAACTGATGACCCTGGACGGGGACGCCCTCTCGGAGATCGCCGAGTCCCTCGGCGCCACCGAGGTCCTGGAGGCCGTCCGCTAGTGATCCACATGCAGGACGCGCACCTTCCCGATCCCGTACGGGATCCCTGGCGGGACTCCATGCGCCTGGCGCTCCGGGAGGCCGCCCGGGCGGTGCCGGCCGGCGACGTGCCGGTCGGCGCCGTCGTGCTCGGCCCGGACGGCTCGGTCCTGGGCACCGGGTACAACGAGCGCGAGGCGACCGGCGACCCCACGGCGCACGCCGAGGTGCTGGCGCTGCGCCGGGCCGCGGCGGCACGCGGGGAATGGCGGCTTCCGGGGTGCACCCTCGTGGTGACCCTGGAGCCGTGCGTGATGTGCGCGGGCGCGCTCGTGCAGTCGCGCGTCGCCCGGGTCGTCTACGGCGCGGACGACGAGAAGGCGGGCGCGGCGGGCTCGCTCTGGGACCTCGTACGGGACCGCCGGCTCAACCACCGGCCGGAGGTGGTCCGCGGCGTGCTCGCGGACGAATGCGCACGGCAGCTGACGGACTTCTTCCGCGACCTGTGACCGGACCGGGTGACCGGGGGGTAGGACCTGCGACGGGGTCCTGCGACGGGACCTTGAGACCGGGGCCCTGACCGGCCCCTGACCACCCATGACCGGCTCGGCGGATTCCGATTTCGGCGAATGCGGCTCCTTAGGCTAGGATCCATCTCGGTAGTGTGTCCGAGTGGCCGAAGGAGCTCGCCTCGAAAGCGAGTATGGGGCAACCCATCGGGGGTTCAAATCCCTCCACTACCGCTCTGATCGAGAGCCCCGCCCCGCAAGGGTCGGGGCTCTCGGCGTTTCGCCCGCGCGTCGTGCGTTTCGTCTGCGGCTCATCTGCGGCTCGTCATCGGGTCGTCTGCGGCGGGCCGATGACGAGCCCTCGCCGCGTCCCTCCGGATGACGCCCGCGTGACCGCCCGCCCCCTCGGCCGTTGTCACGGCATGACCAAGACCCAGCGCATGCTCGCCGCCTTCGCCCTCGCGGGGGCCGCCGCGGGCCTCGCCGCACCCGCCGCCACCGCCGCGCCCCTGGCGCCCCTCACCCTCCCGGACCTCCCGACGGCCGCCCCGGGCATGCCCGCGGGGGCCCAGCCCGCGTCCGTCCAGGACATCGGCGGAAAGATCAGCGAAGGCGCGAACCAGCTCAACCAGCTGACGGAGCTGCCGAACCAGCTGGCGCCCGTGATCGCCCCCGTACAGCCCCTGGTCGACCTGGCCGGCGCCATCCAGTAACGGCAAGGGCGGGCGGACGGGCCGGCGACCGACGGGCCGGCGACACCCGAACGGCGAACCCGACCGGGGAACACGGACGGCAAACACCGGCGGAAACACGAAGAAGGCCCCGACCGGAGCCGGGACCTTCGACGCGTGGGACGGGGGAAGTGGCATCGGGGGGACAAGCCACTTCCCCCGACGAGGACGGAACCCGCCGACCCGAGCCGCAGTCAGGGGGAAGGTTGCGGCTCGGACCCCGCAGTGAGGTCCAGTCCCTCACCCACCGGTTTCCTGCCAGAACCGGTGGGCTCACATCCATCCTGCGCTCCCCGCAACCACCGACGGACCGGCAAAGGGCCCGGACCGCCGGGTCATTGGTCCTTAAAGGTCAGGTGAGTGTCCAAACCCGACCGGTTAGACTCACCCGACTTTGCAGCACCGGTTGGGGAGGCCGTCACCGCTCATGGACACCAAGAAGCTCATCACGGGCGCCCTCACCGTCTTCGTGCTCTTCGTGATCATCACCCAGCCCAAGCGTGCGGCCGAGATGGTGGGAATAGGTTTCCAGGGCATATCGGATGCAGCCTCCGGTATCGGCGAGTTCATGACCGAACTGGTGCGCTGAGCCCGTACGCTGAAGCGCCTTCCGGATTTCCCGGCCCCCCACTCCGACGGTGGGGGGCTTTTTGCATACCCACCACTCGACGCAGCGCCCCAATATGCCCAATTTGCCCTCAACACGGTGATATACGGTGCTTGCACACAGTGCACATCTCTTGTGATGCTATGACCGCTTTTGACGGATGAGTTGACTGAAGGGGTGGCGTGACCGTGCCGGCCAGTACAGCGCCTCAGGTGCCACCCCAGCAGGACCCGCAGCAGGACACCCCGGGACCGCCCCGACAGGAGGTGCGGCAGGGGCTGCGACAGGAGCCGCGACCGGAGCCCTCCGTCGAGGAGCCCCCGGCCCCGCCCGCGCCCCCCAGACCGCCGAGCAGGGGCGCGGACACCCGGGCCCTGACCCAGGTGCTGTTCGGGCAGCTGAAGGGGCTCCAGCCGGGCACCAGCGAGCACAACCGGGTGCGCGGGGCCCTCATCGAGGCCAACCTCCCGCTCGTCCGCTACGCGGCCGCCCGCTTCCGCAGCCGCAACGAGCCGATGGAAGACGTGGTCCAGGTCGGCACGATCGGGCTGATCAACGCCATCGACCGGTTCGACCCGGACCGCGGCGTGCAGTTCCCGACCTTCGCGATGCCCACCGTCGTGGGCGAGATCAAGCGCTACTTCCGCGACAACGTCCGCACCGTCCACGTGCCCCGCCGCCTCCACGAGCTGTGGGTGCAGGTCAACGCCGCCACCGAGGACCTCACCACCCTCCACGGCCGCACCCCGACCACCGCCGAGATCGCCGAGCGGCTGCGCATCACCGAGGACGAGGTCCTGTCCTGCATCGAGGCCGGCCGGAGCTATCACGCAACTTCGCTCGAGGCCGCCCAGGAAGGCGACGGAATGCCCGGCCTCCTCGACCGCCTCGGTTACGAGGACCCGGAGCTCGCCGGGGTCGAACACCGCGACCTCGTACGCCACCTCCTCGTGCAGCTCCCCGAGCGCGAGCAAAGGATCCTTCTCCTGCGGTACTACAACAATCTGACGCAATCCCAGATCAGCGCGGAGCTCGGCGTCTCCCAGATGCACGTCTCCCGGCTGCTCGCCCGGAGCTTCGCCCGGCTGAGATCCGCAAACAGGATCGAGGCGTAACCGGAACGAGTGGAGATCATTCACGCGTTTCCCGACAGAACGGGCTGATCGCCCACTGACCTCGTCTGTCGCTGGAGATATATGTCGACTTGGCGCTACAGCGCGTTGCCGACATGTGACATTCTGCTTGAACCGCGTTTGCCGCAGCCCCGCCTCCGGTATTCAGGTGGAGGCTGCGTTCCTCCGACGGACGCGCCGTACGCGACCGTCCGCGACCTCAAGGGGGTGGCATGTCCGTAGACCAGGGCAGCTCCAAGGTGCTCACGCTCGTCAAGAGCGCGGCGCCGGCAGCACCGGCAGCGTCTGACCGCTCGGAAGCCATCGACACCCGCACCCTCTCCCGCTCCCTCTTCCAGCGCCTTGCCGCCCTGGACGCGGACAGCCCCGACCGGGCGTACGTACGCGACACCCTGATCGAGCTGAACCTGCCCCTGGTCCGGTACGCCGCCGCGCGCTTCCGCAGCCGCAACGAGCCGATGGAGGACATCGTCCAGGTCGGCACGATCGGTCTGATCAAGGCGATCGACCGGTTCGACTGCGAACGCGGCGTGGAGTTCCCGACGTTCGCGATGCCGACCGTCGTGGGCGAGATCAAACGATTCTTTAGGGACACCTCCTGGTCCGTCCGCGTCCCGCGCCGCCTTCAGGAGCTGCGTCTCGCGCTGACCAAGGCCAGCGACGAGCTCGCCCAGAAGCTGGACCGCTCGCCGACCGTCCCCGAGCTCGCCGCAGTCCTGGGCGTCTCGGAGGAGGACGTCGTCGACGGCCTCGCCGTGGGCAACGCCTACACCGCCTCCTCGCTCGACTCGCCCTCCCCCGAGGACGAGGGCGGCGAAGGTTCGCTCGCGGACCGGCTCGGCTACGAGGACACGGCGCTCGAGGGCGTCGAGTACCGCGAGTCGCTCAAGCCGCTGCTGGCCAAACTCCCGGCCCGGGAACGGCAGATCATCATGCTGCGGTTCTTCGCGAACATGACGCAGTCGCAGATCGGCGAGGAGGTCGGCATCTCCCAGATGCACGTCTCCCGGCTGCTCACCCGCACCCTCGCGCAGCTGCGCGCAGGCCTGATCGGCGAGTGATCCGGGCGCACGGGCTTCCCAATTGACGGAGCGTCAGCAAAACTGGCGCGATGCGAAAGGGACCTCGCGCGGCCATCCTCATCGCCCTGAGCTGCACGGCCGCCGCCGGCCTCACCGGCTGCGGCGGCCCGGCACGGGACGGCTACGTCGCCGTGGGCGCCGCGGCCCCGGGCCCCGAACGGGGTGCGGGGGAGAACGTGGCGCCGCAGGGACAGGTGGAGTTCCAGCCGCTCGGCGGCCCGGCCGCGGCGGGCGGCTCCTCCGTATCGTCCGGTACGTCGGCCAGTACGCCCGGGTCCCAGGAGCCCGGCGGCTCCGCCCGGACCGGAGCCGCGCCGACCGGACCCGGCGGCTCCGCACACGCCCCGGCCCTCCCACCCGGAGCCGGCCCACCCACCACACCACCCGGCACCCCCAGCAGCCCCGGCGGCACCGGAAGCCCCGGGAGCACCGCAGGCCCCGGGAGCACCGCAGGCCCCGGGGGCGCCGCAGGCCCCGGCACGCCGTCGAGCCCGCCCACCAGGCCCGGCACCACGCCGCCGGCCACGCCGGCGAAGCTGACGCTGTCCACCCCGCTCAGGTCGGCCGCGGCCGACCGCTGGTGCGAGCGGGTCACCGTCACCTTCACCAACACCGGTGCCACGACAGCACGTTCCGGCACGGTCAGCTTCGCGACACACATCATCGGCGCCCTCGGCATCGACTGGGCGACGATCACCACCGCCCAGCCGCTGCCCGCGCCCATCGCCGGCGGAACCGCGAAGACGCAGGACTACACGGTGTGCGTGGAGGCGTGGCGGGTGCCGCTGGGCATGCACGTGGAGACCCGCCAGGTGACGGCCACCTGGAACTGAGGTCCCGACCGCGGTCCGCGGGCCGGTGCGGAGTGCCCGGCGGGCAGTGGTCAGTGGTCAGTGCTCATTGGTCACCAGCCACTGGCGACCGGCCACCGGCGACGGGCCAGTGGCCCAGCGGTCAGGGGCCAGGGGTCAAGGGTCAGGGGTCAGGGGTCAGGGGTCAGGGGTCAGGGGTCAGGGGTCAGGGGTCAGGGGTCAGTGCAGAACGACCCAGGCGGCCGCGCCGATCACGAGCGCCAGCGCGACCGCCAGCCCCAGCCACGCGCCCTTCTTCGAGCCTGCGGCCTGCTGCTCCTCCTCGCGGCGCTGGCGACGGGTGGGCGTCTGGCGGGCCGGCGCGGCCTCCTCGACGAACGCCCGGAACATCTGGGTGCTGCCCGCGGGGTCGTAGTTGCCCTCGGGGCCCTGTGAGTTGTGGTTCGCAGCCATGGAGCAGGACCCTAGCCGGTTTTCCGATTCTTTTACCGCCCTACCCCCCGGATTCGTTTGCCTGTAGCAACCATCCGCTTCTATGGTTGCTCTAAGCAACAAGATGGGGGGCTGTCCGGTGACCACGGAGACTGCGCAGAGCACGCGGTACGAAGAGCTGGCCCGCCAGCTCGCCGGAATCGGCGCGGTCAAGCGCGACCTCGCCCGCGTCCTGCCCCCGGACTGCCCGCCCGGAGCCGCCGCCGTCCTCACCGTGCTCGACCGCCACGGCGAGATGCGGCTGAGCCGGCTGGCCGAGCTCATGGCCGTGGACATCTCGGTGACCAGCCGGCACGTGACCCACGTCGCCGAGCGCGGCTGGATCGACCGCGAGGCCGACCCGGGCGACGGCCGCTGCCGGATCCTGCGGCTCACGCCTGCCGGCCGGACGCTGCTCGCCGAGCTCGGCGCCCGCTACACGGCCGCCCTGGAAAGAGCGCTGGCCGCGTGGTCCCCCCAGGACGTCGACGCTCTCAACACCCTGCTGGCCCGGCTCCGATCGAGCTTCTAGACAAAGGAACGACATGGTCCAGTCGGAGACGACGACCCACAACCCGCCCCCGTCCGCGACCACACCCGCGACCCCGTCCGTCACGCAGTCCGCGCCCCCGGCGATGACCCACCCGCAGATCATGAAGGCGCTGTCCGGGCTGATGCTCGGGATGTTCGTGGCGATCCTGTCGTCCACGATCGTCTCCAACGCCCTGCCCCAGATCATCAGCGACCTCGGCGGCACGCAGTCCTCGTACACCTGGGTGGTCACCGCGGCCCTGCTGTCGATGACGGCGGCGACCCCCCTGTGGGGCAAGCTGTCGGACCTCTTCAGCAAGAAGCTGCTGGTCCAGATCTCCCTCGTGATCTACGTGCTGGGCTCCGTGGTCGCGGGCATGTCCCAGAACACCGGCACGCTGATCGCGTGCCGCGTCGTGCAGGGCATCGGCGTCGGCGGACTGTCCGCCCTCGCGCAGATCGTGATGGCTGCGATGATCTCCCCGCGCGAGCGCGGCCGCTACAGCGGCTACCTCGGGGCCGTCTTCGCCGTCGCCACCGTCGGCGGGCCGCTGCTGGGCGGTGTCATCACCGACACCGACTGGCTGGGCTGGCGCTGGTGCTTCTACGTCGGCGTGCCCTTCGCGATCATCGCGCTGATCGTCCTGCAGAAGACCCTGCGGCTTCCGGTGGTGCGCCGCGAGGTCAAGGTCGACTGGCTGGGCGCCTTCCTGATCAGCGCGGCCGTGTCGCTGCTGCTGATCTGGGTCACGCAGGCGGGTGATTCCTACGCGTGGATCTCCTGGCAGACCTGGGCGATGACCGGCGGCGCGGTGGCGCTCGGCCTGCTCTTCGTCCTCGTGGAGTCCCGTGCGAGCGACCCGATCATCCCGCTGCGGCTGTTCCGCAACAAGACCATCACGCTCGCCTCGGCGGCCTCGCTGTTCGTGGGCATCGCAATGTTCTCGGGCACGGTGTTTTTCAGCCAGTTCTTCCAGTTGGCGCGGGGCGAGTCCCCCACGATGTCCGGAATCCTCACGATCCCGATGATCGGCGGGCTCTTCGTCTCCTCCACCGTTTCCGGTCAGGTGATCACCAAGACCGGTAAGTGGAAGGCCTGGCTCATCGTCGGCGGCGTACTGCTGACCGCCGGTCTGGGCCTGCTGGGCACCCTGCGGTACGACACCGCGTACTGGCAGATCGCGGTCTACATGGCGCTGACCGGCCTCGGTCTCGGCATGATGATGCAGAACCTGGTCCTCGCCACCCAGAACCAGGTGGCCCCCGAGGACCTGGGCGCGGCCAGCTCGGTCGTCACCTTCTTCCGCTCGCTCGGCGGCGCCATGGGCGTCTCGGCCCTCGGTGCGCTGATGGCGCACCAGGTCACCGGGTACGTGAAGGACGGTCTGGCCGCGCTCGGCCCGAAGGCCGCGGCGCTCGGCCACGGCGGCACCGGCGGCGGCGCCATCCCGGACCTCGACAAGCTGCCGGCCCCGTTCCGTACGGTCGTCGAGTCGGCGTACGGACACGGCGTGGGCGATGTCTTCCTCTACTCGGCGCCCACCGCGCTGCTCGCACTGCTCCTGTGCCTGTTCATCAAGGAGGTTGCGCTGAAGTCGAAGACCGAGGCCCACGCCCCGGCGGCCGGTGCCGCCGAACCGGCCGCCGCCCCGGCGGAGGTACCGGCCAAGGCCTGAGCGCCCGGCCAAGGCGTGAGCGTCCGGCCAAGGCCTGGGCATCCGGCAAAGGCCTGAGCGTCCGGGCCGGTGGCCGCGCCCTACGCCGTGGCCGTGGCCTGGGCCTCGATACCGGCGATCAGGACGTCGAGCGCGAGGCAGAAGTCGCCCTCCGGTGCCCGCCGGGCCGCACCCCCGCACCCGTGCAGGAACTGGGAGACGGCCAGGTGGGCGCCGGTCCGGGCCGGGTCCGCAAGGCCCGTGGCATCGAACAGCCGCTGGAGGGCGGCGTCGAAGGCCCGGGCGTGCGGGCCGATGTTGGGATAGGCGGCGGTGAGCGGGGCCACCCAGGGGTGGTCCGCCAGGAGCCGCCGGTAGCCCCGGGCCAGCACCCGTAGCCGGCCGGGCCAGCCCACCGGATCCTGGAGGCCCTCCGGACCTTGGAGGCCCTCTGCCCCCTGCCGGCCCTCCGCCCCCTGGAGGTCCTCCGACCCCTGGAAGTCCTCCGGCCCGGTTCCGGCCCCGGTCGACAGGGCCAGCTCGCCCAGGGCGCTGTCCAGGGCGAGTTCGAGCAGATCGTGTTTGGTGTCCACGTACCAGTACAGGGACATCGCGGTGACCCCGAGCCCGGCGGCGAGCCGCCGCATCGAGAACCGGGCCAATCCCTCGGAGTCGAGCAGCCGCACGGTGGCGGCGGTGATCCGCTCCCGGTCGAGACCGGAGGGTGCCTCACTGCGGCGTCTGCCGGGTGCGGCGGGCCTGGCGGTCAGCCACACACTGGACTCGACCGGGAGCGGATCGCCGGAATCGGCCGCGGTCACCATGGAGGCACCCTCCTCACGCCAGGTGGATCAGCCCGGAATGCCCGGTCCGCCCTCTTGATGCTAGGGGGTGTGCCGCGGCCGCCGCTGGATCAGGACGGGGAAGCCGTCAGGTCGTAGAAGGTGGCTCCGCCGACCGTGGTGGCCTTGAACGTGGCCTTCACCCAGGTCTCGATGGCGGTGCCGGTGGCTCCGCCCGGACCACCGCCGCCCTGGCGCATACCGCCGGGGGCCTCCCCCGTTCCTCCTCCGGTGCCGCCCTGGCCGATGAACCAGTGGATCCTCCCGTCCCGCACGTACTGCTGGAACTGCTCCAGGGTGGGCGACGGGTCGCTGCCGTTGAATCCGCCGATCGCCATCACCGGCGAGCCGGTCGCCAGCTGGTAGCCGGCCGCATTCTGCGAACCGATCGCCGCCGCGGCCCAGGTGTACCGGTCGGCGTCGGCGCTCAGGGCCGCCTTGGCCTCGGCGCTGACCCGGGTCCCGCCCAGCAGGCCGCCCGGTCCGCCCTGGCCGCCCGGTCCGCCGCCGACACGTTCGAGGCCGCCTCCGGCCCGGCCGCCCGAGCCACCGTCCTGGCCAGCCTGGCCGGCCTGGCCCGCCTGGCCCGTCCGGGGCGCCTGACCCCCCGGCATTCCGCCCCGCGGCGGGGTGTCGCCGCCCTGCGGGCCGCCACCCCCGCCCGCACCAGCGGGGCCGCCCGGAGGCAGCTCACCGTCCCGGCCGGGGCCCCGCATCATGCCGCCCGGCCCGCCCCGGCCGCCCGCCACCGCGGGCCCGGCGGTCACGATGGAGCCGGTGTGTCCGGTGTTGACGGTGGTCAGGCAGTAGGCGAGGGGCCCCGCCAGCGCCGCGGCCAGCGCCAGCACCGCGGTGGCGCCCAGCACCCGGCGCCCGGCCCGCGCGGCGAACGGCAGCGCGGCCGCGGCGATCAGCCCGCCCACCAGCACCGCCCAGCGCAGCCACGGCAGATAGCCGGTGGCGCGGCCGAGCAGCACGTACGACCAGACGGCGGTCAGGGCGAGCGTGCCGGACAGCGTGAGGAGCGCGGCCCGCGTCCCCCGCTCCTCCCACAGCACGGCCACCCCCATACCCACCAGCGCCGCCACGAACGGCGCCAGGGCCACGGTGTAGTACTCGTGGAAGATGCCCTGCATGTAGCTGAAGACGAGCGCGGTGATCAGCAGCGAACCGCCCCAGGCCAGGAACGCCGCACGGGCCATGCCCTCCAGCGAGTCGGTGGCCCGGCGGGCCCGCCAGGTGACCACCAGCCCGGCCACCAGCAGCACCAGGGCCGCGGGCATCAGCCACGAGATCTGACCGCCGATGTTGGCCGAGAACAGCCGGTCGATGCCGGTTTCGCCCCAGCCTCCACCTCCGCCGCCCGCCCGTCCCCCGCCGCCAACGCTGCCCGTCTCGTTGCCGTTGATCCGCCCCAGCCCGTTGTAGCCGAGGGTCAGTTCCAGGAAGGAGTTGTTCTGCGAGCCGCCGATGTACGGGCGGGAGGAGGCGGGCCACAGTTCCACGACGGCCACCCACCAGCCGCCGGCCACCACCATCGCGAGCCCGGCCAGCAGCAGCTGGCCCAGGCGTCTGCGCAGCGCGGTGGGCGCGCAGACGGCGTACAGCAGGGCGAGCGGCGGCAGGATCACGAAGGCCTGCAGCGTCTTGGCGAGGAAGGCCAAACCGACCGCGACCCCGGCCCAGACCAGCCACTTCGTGTGCGCGCCGTCCAGCGCGCGCAGGACGCAGTACACGGTGACCGTGAGCAGCAGGGTCAGCAGCGCGTCGGGGTTGTTGAAGCGGAACATGAGCGCGGCGACGGGCGTCAGCGCGAAGGCGGCGCCGCTCAGCAGCGCGGCTCCCGCCCCGAACTGGCGCCGGACGGCCGCGTACAGCACCGCTGTCGTCGCCACACCCATCAGGGCCTGCGGGACGAGGATCTGCCAGGAGCCGAGCCCGAACAGCCGCACCGACAGCATCATCGGCCACAGGGCGGCCGGGGGCTTGTCGACGGTGATGGAGTTCCCGGCGTCCGAGGAGCCGAAGAAGAAGGCCTTCCAGCTCTCGCTGCCCGCCTGCACGGCCGCCGAGTAGAAGGAGTTGGCGTAGCCGGAGGACCCCAGGTCCCACAGCAGCATGAGGGCCGTGAAGATCAGGAGCCCGGCGTACGCGGGCCGTTCCCAGCGGGGCCGGCCGGTACGGGCCCGGGCCTCGGTGGCCGGGAAGAGCGGGAGTGCGGCCGTGGTCATCGACTGTCCTTGGGCGTAGGGAACTCGGGGCCGCGCCGGTCGGGGAAGACCCAGGCGCGGAAGAGCAGGAAGCGCAGCACGGTGGCGGCGAGGTTGGCGGTGATCAGCACGGCCAGTTCGGTGGAGTGCGCGGGATGGGCCGCGGCCGCCGCCAAGGCGGCGAGGGAGCCGCTGGTCAGGGCCAGGCCAATGGCGAACACGACCAGGCCCTGGGCCTGGTGGCGCACGGCCCGGTCCCGGCCGCGCACCCCGAAGGTGAGGCGCCGGTTGGCGGCGGTGTTGGCGACGGCGGACAGCAACAGCGCGGCGCCGTTGGCGACCTGCGGGCCGGTTCCGGCGCGGAACGCGGAGTACAGCAGCAGGTACAGCAGGGTCGACAGGGCTCCCACCGCACAGAAACCGAGGAGCTGGCGGGCCAGTCCCCCGTCCACCCCGGGCAGGGCGGTGCGGTCGCGCGGGTCGTCACCGAAGGGGCGGGCGAGCCGGTCGAGCGGGAGCGCGCCGACGGCCAGGGCCCTGCCCACCCGCCAGACGCCCTTGAGGTCCTCGGTGGCGGTCTTGACGATGTGGACGGTCGAATCGGGGTCGTCCACCCAGTCCACCGGCACCTCGTGGATCCGCAGCCCGGCCCGCTCCGCGAGGACGAGCAGCTCGGTGTCGAAGAACCAGCCGGAGTCCTCCACCAGCGGCAGCAGCCGCTCGGCGACCTCCCGCCGGATGGCCTTGAACCCGCACTGGGCGTCGCTGAAGCGGGCGGCGAGGGAGGAGCGCAGGAGGAGGTTGTAGGCGCGGGAGACGAACTCCCGCTTCGCCCCGCGCACCACCCGGGAGGACCGGGCGAGGCGGGTGCCGATGGCGAGGTCGGAGTGGCCGGATATCAACGGGGCGACCAGCGGCAACAACGCGTTCAGATCGGTGGAGAGGTCCACGTCCATGTACGCGAGGACCGGCGCATCGGAACCGGACCATACGGTGCGCAGGGCCCTGCCCCGGCCCTTGTCCTCCAGCCGGGTGCTGCGTACGCCGTCCAGCGTCGCGGCGAGCGTGCCCGCGACCTCCGGGGTGCGGTCGGTGCTCGCGTTGTCGGCGACCGTGATCCGGAAGGGGTAGGGGAAGGTACGGGTGAGGTGCTCGTGCAGCCGGCGCACGCACGGTCCGAGGTCTTTCTCCTCGTTGAAGACCGGAATCACCACGTCGAGGACGGGCTCACCGGGCGCGGGCGCGAGGGGCGCCCGTGCCGGAAGGGCCCCGTGAGAGGTGTCGGTTCGCATGCTCCGACACTCGCGGGACGCCCTGTCACCGCTGTGTGGTGAGCCTGTGCCCCGGCTGTGAGTCCCCGGACGCGCCTTCCGGAGCGAGCGGCAGCACGACCTCGAAGCAGGTCCGCCCGGGTGCGCTCCGTACGCCGACCCGGCCGCCGTGGGCGGTGACGACGGCCTGGACGATGGCCAGGCCCAGGCCGGTCGAGCCCGCGGCGCGGGAGCGGGAGGCGTCGCCGCGGGCGAAGCGCTCGAAGACGTGGGGGAGCAGGGCGGGCGGTATGCCCGGTCCGTCGTCCTCGATCCGCAGCCGGACGGCGGATGTTTCACGTGAAACATGCGCGGTGACGGTGGTGCCGGGCGGGGTGTGGGTGCGGGCGTTGGCGAGCAGGTTGACCAGCACCTGCTGGATCCGCGCCGGGTCGCCGCGGACGGGCGCGGGCTCGTCCGGCAGGCACAGCCGCCAGTGGTGCCCGGGGCCCGCGGCCCGGGCGTCGCTGACGGCGTCGACGACGAGGGGCGCCAGGTCGGTGTCGGTGTCGCCGGCGGCGAGCGGACGGCCCGCGTCGAGCCGGGCCAGCAGCAGCAGGTCCTCGACCAGTCCGGTCATCCGGGTGGCCTCGGACTCGATCCGGCCCAGCGCGTGCCGGGTGTCGGGGCCCGGCTCCTCGCGGCCCCGGCGGGTCAGTTCGGCGTAGCCGCGGATGGAGGCCAGCGGGGTGCGCAGCTCGTGGCTGGCATCGGCGACGAACTGCCGCACCCGCATCTCGCTCTGCTGGCGGGCCGTGAGGGCGGCGGAGACGTGGCCCAGCATCCGGTTGAGGGCGGCGCCGACCTGGCCCACCTCAGTGCGGGGGTCGGCCTCGGTGTCCGGAACCCGTTCGTGGAGGGCGGGCTCGCCCTCGTGCAGGGGCAGTTCGGAGACCCGGGTGGCGGTGGCGGCGACCCGGCGCAGCGGGCGCAGGGCCACCCCGACCAGGGCCTGCCCGGCAAGCGAGGCCGCGATCAGCCCCGCAAGGGTCACGCAGACCTCCACCGCGATCAGGGTGTTCACGGTGGAGTCGACCTCGCCCAGCGGGAAGCCGAGGACCACGCTTCCGCCGGGCGCGGCCAGCACCCGGTACGCACCGAGCCCGGGAAGGCTCAGGTTGACCGCTCCGGGCCCGTCCGGCGCGGCGGCGCGGGCGGCACGGGCGAGGACGGCGATCTGGGCCTCGGTGAGGGGCTGGCGGTTGCCGCGTTCGGGGTCCTCGAAGCGCACGCTGCGATCGGCGTCGTACACCTTGCCGTCGGAGTCGGTCCGGAAGCCCACGGCGCCCAGCGGGGTGCCGGGGCCGAGGACGGACTTGCCCTCCCGGATCGCCTTCCCCGGGCCGGGGGGCGAGGCGGCCATGGAGACGGAGGTGCGCAGCTGCTCGTCGAGCTTGTCGACCAGGTAGGAGCGCAGGGCGAGGGTGGTGACGGCCCCGATGGCCGCACCCACGACGGCGATCAGCGCGACCGCCGAGACGACGAGCCGGGTCCGCAGCGACCAGGGCCGGCCACCCCGACTCCGCAACGGCCACGGTCGACGGGTCAGGGTCCCGGTCAGGGCCGCGGGCAGGGCCCGGGGCAGGGTCCGCTTCGGCCACGGCCGCGGCCGCGGCTGGCGGGTCCGCGAGCGCCGGTTGCCGCGAAGGGCCACTACTCGGCCGGCTTGATCAGGTAGCCGGCGCCGCGCCGGGTGTGGATCAGCGGCGCCATGCCCGGCCCGCTCTCCAGCTTGCGCCGCAGGTAGGAGATGTAGAGCTCGACCACATTGGCCTGGCCGCCGAAGTCGTACGACCACACCCGGTCCAGGATCTGCGCCTTGCTGAGCACCCGGCGCGGGTTGCGCATCAGGTAGCGCAACAGCTCGAACTCGGTGGCGGTCAGGTGGATCTCGCGGCCGGCCCGGACCACCTCGTGGCTGTCCTCGTCGAGCCGCAGGTCGCCGACGACGAGCACCGAGCCGCCGCGCGCCGCCTGCGCCGCGCCCGAACGCCGCACCAGGCCGCGCAGCCGGGCCACGACCTCCTCCAGGCTGAACGGCTTGGTGACGTAGTCGTCGCCGCCCGCCGTCAGGCCCGCGATGCGGTCCTCAACGGAGTCCTTGGCCGTCAGGAAGAGCACCGGGACGTGGGGGAGTTCACGGCGCAGCCGCCCCAGGACGGCGAGCCCGTCCATGTCGGGGAGCATGACGTCGAGGACCACGACGTCGGGCCGGAACTCCCGCGCCGCCCGCACCGCACCGGCACCGTCACCGGCGCTGCGGACCTCGCAGCCCTCGTAGCGCAGGGCCATGGACAGCAGCTCGGAGAGCGAGGCCTCGTCGTCGACGACGAGGACCCGGCACGGCCCGCCGTCGGGCCGCACCAGCGCCGTGGGGTTGCTGGTGGACGTGGACGCGTGGGAGGTGGTCGTCGCAGTCATGCATCCACGCTGTCCGGCGCCTCTGAGAGCGTTCTTGGCCCTACCTGTGAATTTCCTGAGAAACGGGCCGCTCGTCGAGCCGGAACAGGCGGGCGCCGTTGTCGTGGCAGACGGCCCGCAGCCAGTCGTCGCCCAGGCCGAGCCGTTCGAGGGCGGCGAGCTGGTGCTCGTAGGGGTAGGGGATGTTGGGGAAGTCGGTGCCGAGCAGGATCCGGTCGCCGAGGTCGGCGAGCCGCCCGCGCTCGCCGGGAGGGAAGCCGCTGATCCGTTCGGAGAAGTCGGTGAAGGCCATGGTGGTGTCGAGGCGCACCTCGGCGTACCGGTCGGCGAGGTCCAGGAAGTCCGCGTACTCGGGCATGCCCATGTGGGCCACGATCAACGGCAGCCGCGGGTGGCGGGACAGCAGCCGGGCGATCGGCTCGGGCCCGGTGTACTTGCCCGGGGCCGGCCCGGAACCGCAGTGGATCACCGTCGGAACCCCGGCCTCGGCGAGCAGCCCCCAGACGGGATCGAGCCGGTCGTCGTTCGGGTCGTACCCCCCGACCTGGATGTGCGCCTTGAAGACCCGGGCCCCGGCCTCGAGGGCCTGGCGGACGTACGCGCTCACGCCCTCCTCGGGGAAGAAGGTCGCCGTGTGCAAGCACTCCGGGGTCCGGGCGGCGAAATCGGCGGACCAGGCGTTGAGCCAGGCCGCCATCGCCGGCTTGTGCGCATAGAGCATGGCGGTGAAGGCCCGTACCCCGAACTCCCGCAGCAGCGCGACGCGCTGCTCCTCTTCGTGCCGGTAGGTGATCGGCCATGCGACCCCGGTCAGCGGACCGACCGCGTCGAAGTAGTCCCACACCTTGTCCAGGACCCGTGCGGGCATGAAGTGCGTGTGGACGTCGACCAGTCCGGGCAGCCCGAGCCGCTCCCGGAAGGCGCGGGTCGCCTCAGCCGTTGCGGGCAAAGCCGTGGCTCCGCTCGACGGTCGCGACATGCAGGGTGTAGCTCTCGTACCAGCCCTCGCGACCCTGCTCCATGGCGGCCTGGTGCTCCAGGTCCTCCCGCCAAACCCGCAGCGACTCGTGGTCGCGGAAGTAGGCGACGGTGATCCCGAGGCCCCCGGGGGTGCGCGCGGACTCGTAGCCGAGGAAGCCCGGGTTCTGCGAGACGATCTCGTTCATCCGGGCAAGAGTCGGCGCGTAGCCGCTGTCGTCATCGGTGCGGACATTGCTGAAAACGGCCATCAGATAAGGCGGTTCGAAGGCCGGAACCGGCTGGATGCTCATGCCCACCACCCTCTGCGGCGCACCCCGGCGTGTCCACCGGAATGGGCCCCGGAAGCCCAAAGGGATCCAAGTTTTGACCTGCCCGACCACCCAACCCGGCACGCCCCGCACGCGACCAAGCCCACCAGCCCGCCAAGCCCCGCAGCGCGGGGAGCCCGGGACCCGCCAAGCCCGCAGGCGCCGGTACGCCTAGAACAACCCGTCCTGCTCGGCCGGAGGCAGCCCGGCTGCAGGAGGGATCTCCGCCACCGGTACCGAGGTCACCGCGGCCCCGCCCGCCGGTGCGCCGAGTTCCCACCCGGCCAGCAGGCGGGTGTCGACGACCAGCCCGTCCGCGAAGTGCAGATCGGGACCGGCCGCACCCACCAGCTGCCCCACGACCGTCCCGCCGGTCACCATCTCGCTGATCACCCGCGTGGGGTCGGGCAGTCCCCGAAGCCCGAACGCTCCTGCATGGTCGGAGACTTCACACCCCACCGGCTCCAGCGAGTCCGGCCAGCCGGGCAGCGCAACGGCCCGCGCGTGCAGCTCGGCAACCTCCCGGGCCCGTTCCGGCGCGGCCGGCAGGTGGGCCCGTACGGCACGCTTCCGGGCGTACGCGATCCGGTCGGGCACCCCGAGCGCCGCCCGCAGCAGCTCCTCGGTGCGCCGGCTGGCCATCAGCGGCCCGCGCCCCAGCCAGGCCCATGCCACGGCCCCCTGCTCCTGCAGCCGGGCCGGCCCCCGCTCCTCGGCGGTGATGCCGACCTTGACCATCCCCGGCCCGAACCACGCGAGGTAGACGCGATAGGTGCGCGGATCGGCGGCATTGGTGTCGGCTGCCACGGAGAACGACCGGTCGAGCCGCGCGCACGCGGGACATTGGGCGTTCCCGGCGCGGCCCGGCACGGCGACAGCGGTGGGGCAGGGCGTGCGCTTGCCGGCCCGCCGCACCCCGAGGCAATGCCGCTCCCCCTGGGCGATGAAGGCCAGCCGCTGCCCGTAGGCGAGCGGGCTCGCCCGCTCCCCGCGTCCTTCCCCGTACCAGCCGATGGCCGGCTGCCCCTGCGTCCACCGGATCCCAGTGCACCACCAGCTCACAGCGGGAGCGGCCGCTCGAAGAAGGTCTCCAGGACGACGGTGGCGTGCGTTCCGCTGACCCCGTCGATGGCGTAGAGGCGCCGCAGGACGTCCTGCAACTGCTCGGTCGAGGCGGTGCGCACCTTGACCAGCACCGACGCGCTGCCCGCGATGATGTGCGCCTCCTGGATCTCGGGGATCGCCGCGAACGCGGCGGCGGACTCTCCCATCCAGGCGTTGGAGTCGACCATCACGTAGGCGAGCACCCCGCTGCCGACGGCCGCCGGGTCCACCTCCACGGTGGTCCGCCGGATCACCCCGCGCTCGCGCAGTTTGCGGACCCTCTCGTGGGTCGCCCCCGCCGAGAGCCCCACGGCCGCGCCGAGCGCGGCGTACGACTGGCCGGCGTCCTCTTGCAGGCGCAGGACGAGCGCCCGGTCGATGTCGTCCACGCGATCTTCCTCCCATGGGCCCGTCGGCCCTTGCGAAGACGGTACCTGATCCTGCAATCTCACCATCACACCGAACAACATTCGGGAATCCAACACCAGGGGGAATCATGTCAGGCATAGCCGACCTCACCTTGTACGAGATCCTGGACGAGCGCTTCAAGACCGGCCGCTGCGCAAACGGTGACGTACGCCTGGACCGGCTCTACGACGACTGCCGCTGGGCGGAGGGCCCGCTGTACCTGCCCGCCTGGCGACAACTGGTGTGGAGCGACATCCCCAACGACCGCATGCTCCGCTGGGACGAGGCGACCGGCGCGGTCTCCGTCTTCCGCTCCCCCGCCGGCCACTCCAACGGCAACACCCTGGACCGCGAAGGCCGCCTGATCACCTGTGAGCAGGGCAACCGGCGCGTGACCCGCACCGAGCCCGACGGACGCCTCACCGTCATCGCCGACCGCTTCGACGGCAAGCGGCTCAACAGCCCGAACGACGCGGTGGTCCGCTCGGACGGATCGATCTGGTTCTCCGACCCGGACTTCGGCATCACCAGCGACTACGAGGGCCATCGCGCACCCAGCGAGATCGGCGCCTGCAACCTCTATCGGGCCGACCCCGCGACCGGGCAGGTCCGCCTGGTCGCCGACGGCTTCCTCGGCCCCAACGGACTGGTCTTCTCCCCGGACGAGAGCGAGCTCTACGCCGCGGACACCCGAGCGGGCCACATCCGCGCCTTCAAGGTCACCGACGAGGGCGCCCTCACCGGTGACCGGGTCTTCGCCGCCTGCCCGTCCGTCGACAACATCCGCTTCGACGACCAGGGCCGCCTGTGGGCCGCCGCGATGGAGTCCGGCGTCCACTGCTATGCCGCGGACGGCACCCTGATCGGCCGCGTCCGCGTCCCCGAACCCGTCTCGAACATCGCCTTCGGCGGCCCCAAGAACAACCGCCTCTTCATCACCGCCACCACCTCCCTCTACTCCCTGGTGATGTCCGTGACCGGCCTGCCCCGCGTCCTCTGAGGACGCCGCCGCGCCCGCTACCGGGCGACGAACTGCGTCAGGATCGCCTGCACCTCGTAGATGTCGACGCCCTTGGTGAAGGTCTTCTCGATCGGCGCCGGGCTCCCGGATATCCAGATCTTGAGCTCGGCGTCGAGATCGAAGTGACCGGCGGTCTCCACGGAGAAGTGCGTGATGCTCCGGTAGGGCACGGAGTGGTACTCGACCTTCTTCCCCGTGAGCCCCTGCTTGTCTATGAGCACCAGTCGCCGGTCGGTGAACAGGATCGTGTCCCGGATCAGCAGATACGCGGCGTGCACCTGCTCGCCCTGCCCCAGCAGCCGCGCGTAGTCCCGCTGCGCCGACGCCGAGTCGATGCTGTGCGCGTTTCCGAACAGTCCCATGAGAACCCCCGTGTTCCGGTTTCCATCTCGAGCGATCTTCAAGAACCCTACGGAAGCCGACCCGTCACCCGCATCCCCCTCCAGAGCCATCCCCACCCCTGACCCCCACGGGGTAAGCCCTCCCCACCAAGGAGGAGCCCCCCTCCCCCCGTCGGCCCCGTCAGAACACGACAGAGGCCCCCAGGATTTCTCCTGGGGGCCTCTGCCTTGCTGTGCACTCGGCAGGATTCGAACCTGCAACCTTCTGATCCGTAGTCAGATGCTCTATCCGTTAAGCTACGAGTGCTTGTCCGCCGGGGTTTTGCGCCCCGTTGGCCTTGCGAGAACAACAATACATGGACCTCGCCGGGACGCGAAATCCATTAGCCAAACCGCCGCTGACCTGCGGAAACGCCCTGGAAGAAGATCATCCGATTGAGGGCGGGCGGATCCCGCGGAAGCCGTGTGCGGCCGGAGCGGCGCCGTTCGGGAGGGTTCGGAGGTCGCACAGACGTCGGAGCGGTCTGAGCGGACGAAAGCGGGCGCGGAACGCACCGAAGCCCCGGTCCGCAGGGACCGGGGCTTCGGGAAGTGCGGAGGCGGAGGGATTTGAACCCTCGATGGGGTGTAAGCCCCAAACCGCATTAGCAGTGCGGCGCCATAGACCGGACTAGGCGACGCCTCCAGCACACCCCCGCGTACGAAGGTGCGTGCAGATGATGACACAGGCGCAGGGCCCCTCACCAATCCGCTCCCACGGTACTAGGAGGGACGGGCCAAGGGCAAAGCCTTAAACCCCCGCAGCACGCAACGTCGGCGGACCCGCGTCGTTGGTCAGGCGTACGACGTACGGACGACCTGGAGTGCCCCATGCTGCGTCTCGCCGCCTTCGCCGTCACCTCCGCCCTGGCCGCCGCGGCCGCCGGCCCCCTGCCCCCGCTGCCCGAGCCCCTGGGCGGCCTGCTCGCGTCGTCGCCCGACCGCCTGACGATCACCATGGCCAACACCGGCAACCGGCACATGGACCGCAAGTACGAACTCGAATGCGACCCCGTGGGCGGCAACCACCCCTCCGCGGAGGAGGCCTGCGCGAAGCTGGACCGGCTCGCCGCGGAGGGGAAGGACCCCTTCGCCCCCGTCTCCAAGCGGCAGATCTGCTCCGAGCAGTACGGGGGCCCGGCCACGGCCGAGATCACCGGAACCTGGCGGGGGCGCACGGTGGACGCGCAGTTCCGCCGGACGAACGGCTGCGAGATCCGCCGCTGGGAGGAGTTGGAACCTCTGCTTCCGCCGGGGCGTTCCTGACCTGGGAGGATGCGCAGGACGGGTGGTCTCCGCCACACATCGGCCACCCCACCGGGGGACTGTGGCCTTAGACTCCTCCCGTGACATGCCGGTAGTTGTGGTCAGGGAGGAAGCTCGTCGTGAGCAGCAGGCCATCCCGAGGCGCTGCTCGCCTCGCAGCAATACTCGACGCTCTTCCGGACGCGCTGTTGCTCGTCAACGCCAACGGCACTGTCGTCAACGCCAATTCGATCGCCCTCGAGGTCATGGAGAGCCCGGGCACCGCGCTCGTCGGCCGCGGCGTGCTCGACCTCCTGCCCGAGTTCGACTCCAAGCTGATCCCCGGCTCCATGCGCCGGCCCGGCGAGGACGAGGGCGGTCGCGCCACGCCCAAGCGGATGATCGCGCGCCGTACCGACGGCTCCGAGTTCCCCGTCGAGGTCACCAGCGCCCACCTCGACGGGCGCGACGCCTACCGCGAGCCCCAGCCCGCCTACACCGGTGACGAGCTGCTGATGCTCGTCGTGCGGGACCTCTCCCAGACCGTGGACACAGAGGCCGAGCTGGCCCGCTCCCAGCGGCAGACCGAAATGATCCTGCGGGCCGCCGCCGAAGGCGTCGTCGGCACCGACACCGACGGACGGGTGGTGCTGGTCAATCCGGCCGCCGCCCAGATCCTCGGCTACCGCGCCACCGACCTCGGCAACCGCGAACTGCACGGGCTGGTCCTGCACTCGCGCGCCGACGGCTCGCCGTTCCCGTTCGAGGAGTCCCCGCTCGCCGACACCCTGCGCAGCGGACGCAAGCACCGCGTGCGGGGACAGGTCCTGTGGAACAAGGCCGGGCAGCCGGTCGCCGTGGACCTCACCACCTCGCCCGTACGGGACGGGGAGCAGCTCGTCGGCGCGGTCATGACCTTCACCGACCGGCGGCCCTACGACGCCCTCGCCGCCCGCCACGCGCAGCTGCTGGCCGTGCTCGGCGAGTCCCTGCGCGGGCCGCTGGACGAGCTGCGCGGGGAGCTGGCGACGCTGGCCGCGGACGACGCCGGCCAGCTGTGGCCCGAGGCCAACCAGCTGCTGCACCACCTGGCTGCCGGGTACTCGCGGATGACCACGCTGGTGGACAACGTGCTCGGCTTCCAGCGCCTGGATGCCGGCAGCGAGCGGCTCAAGAAGAAGAAAGTCCTGATCAACGGCGTGGTCAAGGCGGGCGTCGACGGCGCCGTCGAGCTGATCGGCCCGGGGCGCGCGCAGTTCGCCGTCCACGCGCCGACGATCGAGGCCGAGGTCGACGCGGACCGGATCGCGACCGCTCTCGCGCACCTGGTCGCGGACGTCGCCGGGGTGGACGCCACCGGCAAGACGCGGCAGGGCAGCGGGTACGGCGACTCGACGATCGTGGTGGCCGCCGCGCAGCGCGGCGACGTCGTACGGATCGAGGTGCGCGGGCCGTACGAGGGGGGGAGCCCGGTCCACGAGCCGATCGTCCGGGGCATCGTGGCCGCGCACGGAGGCGTGCTGCAGACGGTGGAGGTTCCGGGCGCGCCCGGCGGTGCGTACGTGCTGGAGCTGCCGCTGGGCGCGGGCGCGGGAACGGTCACCGTGCCCGAGCCGGCGGAGGAGCCGGCGGCCGACTCGGCCCCCGCGGGCCGGGTCTCCGGAGGACGGCGGGGCCGTCGCGGGGTGGACGCGTTCCTGGAGGACGAAGTCGGCGGTTCCGGCGTGCCCGGCGCCGAGAAGGCCGCCGAGGGCGGCGCCGCGCTGGCGCTGCCGTCCGGCCGGAGGCGGGCCGCAGACGCCGCGGCCGAGACGGGGCCGGAGCTCGCGCAGTCCCCGGTGAACCCGGCGGGGCTGGGGACCGGCCGGCGCCGTGGCCGAGCCGGCGACGGCAGCGGCGAGGCGGGTCCGGCGCAGCCCGTGCCCCCGCAGGGCACCGCCATGCCCGCGCTGGCGCCCGTACCCACCGTGCCGCCGGTACCGCTGATGGAGCATCCCGCGGGGCGGCGCCGCGCCCTGGGTGCGGCCGGTCCGGCGCAGCCCGGCGGTCCCGTGCCGGCGACCGGGCTCGGGCCGACGCCGGCTCCTGCCCAGGCCCCCGCGCGGCCCATCGCTCCCGAGGGCGGCTTCGCGCTGCCCGCCGGTCCGACCCCCGCTTCCCCGGCCCCGCAGGATCCCGTGATGGCCGGCCCGGCCCCCGCTCCCGCCGGGGCCGATGCCGAGGCCCCCGGTGGGCGGCGCGGGCGGCGGGTGCTGGGCGCGCCCGCCACCGGGGACGAGGCCCCGGCCGTACCGTCGGCCGCGGCCGAGGGAGACCCCGTACACCCCACCGGGCGGCGGCGCGCGCTGACGAACCCTCCGGCCTGGCCGGTTCCGGCGGCCCGGACCGCTCCGGAGGACGGCGAGGCCGCTTCCGGGCCGGTCGCGGTTCCCGGCGCCCGGCAGCCGCAGGACGCCCCGGCGGAGGGCCAGGCCGCGCAGCCGATCAGCGTGCGCGCCCTCGGCACCCTGGGCCAGGGCATCTCCGTGGACCCCGGCGGTTCGGGCTCCGGCCGCCGTCGCCGGCTCTCCGAGCCCGCACCGCAGGGACGGGCCTTCGCGATAGGAGCTCCCGAGGCGGGCGCCGCCGAGGGGCCGGAACCGCTGGACGGTCCCGGCGGCGCCGTCGAGGTGGTCAACCGTCCCGTGCCGCGGCCGGTCGACGACGAACTCCCGCCGGAGCCGCTGGACAACCCGCGCCGGCTGCTGGTGTGGCCCGCGCCCGACGTGCAGACGCAGCAGGCGCTCAGCGACCGCGGCTACCGCCCGGTGATCGTGCACTCCCGCGAGGAGGTGGACGCGCAGATCGCCGCGTTCCCCGCCGCGCTGTTCGTGGATCCGTTGACCGGGCCGATCACCCGGACCGCCCTGCAGTCCCTGCGCCAGGCGGCGGTGGCCGCCGAGGTGCCCGTGCTGGTCACGGCGGGGCTGGGGCACGCCACGCGCGAAGCGGCGTACGGCGCCGATCCGGCCGTCCTGCTCAAGGCGCTCGCGCCGCGCGACAGCGAGCAGCACCCCTCCCGGGTCCTGCTGATCGAGGAGCACGACGAGATCGCGACCGCCCTGACCGCCGCGCTGGAGCGGCGCGGTCTCCAGGTCGCGCGGGCGGGTGCCGACACCGACGCCGTGGAGCTGGCGACGCGGACACGGCCCAACCTGGTCGTCATGGACCTGATGCAGGTGCGCCGCCGGCGCGCCGGGATCGTGGACTGGCTGCGTGCCAACGGGCAGCTCAACCACACGCCGCTGGTCGTCTACACGACGACGGGCATCGAGCCGGCCGACCTGCCGCGGCTGGCGTCCGGCGAGAGCGTGCTCTTCCTCGCCGAACGGGCCACCACGGCGGACGTACAGGGCCGCATCGTGGACCTGCTGGCCAAGATCGGCACCAACTAGCCATCCTGGCCCGATGGCCATGACCCACACGACCGAGCACACCGTCCCCGCCGACAACGGGGAGGTGAACCTGCTGATCGCGCGGCAGGTGGAGCCGGGGCACGAGGAGACCTTCGAGGCCTGGGCCCACGGGATCCTGGAGACGGCCGCGGGCTTCCCGGACCACCTCGGGTACGGGCTCTTCCGTCCGGCGCAGGAGGGCGGGCCGTGGTTCCTGGTCCACCGTTTCCGCAACCAGGCGGCGTTCCAGCGCTGGCAGGACTCCCCGGAGCGGGCGCAGTGGTTCTCGAACTGCCTCGGACACCACCACACCGAGATAGCCCGCCGTGAACTGCAGGGCATGGAGACGTGGTTCGCCAAGCCGGGTACGACCCGGCCCGCGCCGCCGCGGTGGAAGATGGCGATCAGCTCGGGGCTGGCCATCTTCCCGATCTCGCTGGCGGGCAACGCGGTGCTCGGGCCGTACCTGGTGGATCTGCACTTCGTGCTGCGGACGGCGGCCTTCGCCGTCGTCTTCAGCACCCTGATGACCTACGTGGCCATGCCCGCCGTCAGCAGGCTGCTGCGGCCATGGCTCACCAAGGGCTGAGAGCGGTCAGTCCAGCTTCGTGACGTCCAGCGCGCCGTCCGCGTACTGCTTGCGGATCACCTTCTTGTCGAACTTGCCGACGCTGGTCTTGGGGACCGACTCGATGATCGTCCAGCGCTCCGGCAGCTGCCACTTGGCGATGGACTGGCTGAGGAACGCCCGCAGCCCCGCGTAGTCGACGGTCGCGCCGTCCTTGAGGACGACGGTGGCCAGCGGGCGCTCGCCCCACTTGTCGTCGGGGACGGCCACGACCGCGGCCTCGGCGACCTCGGGGTGGGCCATCAGCGCGTTCTCCAGTTCCACGCTGGAGATCCACTCGCCGCCGGACTTGATGACGTCCTTGGCCCGGTCGGTGAGGGTGAGGTAGCCGTCGGGGCTGATGACGCCGACGTCGCCCGTCTTAAGCCAGCCGTCCGCGCTGAACTTGTCCTCGGGGCGGAGGGGTTCACCGGAGACCCCGCCGTAGTAGGCGCCCGCGATCCAGGTGCCGCGCACCTCCAGCTCGCCCGCCGATTCGCCGTCCCAGGGCAGGATGCCGCCGCCGGGGCCGACCAGCCGGGCCTCGACGCCCGCGGGGAAGCGGCCCTGGGTGATCCGGTAGGGCCACTCCTCCTCGGCGCTCAGCCCGGCCGGCGGGTGCGCCATCGTTCCCAGCGGGGAGGTCTCGGTCATGCCCCAGGCGTGGCTGAGGCGGACGCCGAGCTTGTCGTAGGCCTCCATCAGGGAGGGCGGACAGGCCGAGCCGCCGATGGTGACCTGCTTCATCGAACTCAGGTCGCGGGGATTCACGGTGACCTCGGCGAGGAGCCCCTGCCAGATGGTGGGGACGGCCGCCGCGTGCGTCGGCTTCTCCCGCTCGATCATCTCGGCGAGCGGGGCGGGCTGGAGGAACCGGTCCGGCATCAGCATGTTGATGCCGGTCATGAAGGTGGCGTGCGGCAGCCCCCAGGCGTTCACGTGGAACTGCGGGACCACGACGAGGGTGGTGTCCTTGTCGGTCAGGCCCATCGACTCGGCCATGTTGACCTGCATGGAGTGCAGGTAGATCGAGCGGTGCGAGTAGACGACGCCCTTCGGGTCCCCGGTGGTGCCGGAGGTGTAGCACATGGCCGCCGCCTGGCGTTCGTCCAGCTCGGGCCAGTCGTAGGTGTCGGGACGCCCCGCGAGCAGCTCCTCGTACTCGTGCACGCGTACGTCCAGGCCCGCGAGTGCGGAGCGGTCTCCGACGCCCGAGACCACGACGTGCTCGATGGTCGGCAGGTGTGGCAGCAGGGGAGCGAGCAGGGGCAGCAGGGTGCCGTTGACCAGGACGACCCGGTCGGCGGCGTGGTTGACGATGAAGACCAGCTGCTCGGGAGGGAGCCGCAGGTTGAGGGTGTGCAGGACCGCGCCCATGGACGGGATCGCGAAGTACGCCTCGATGTGCTCGGAGTTGTTCCACATGAGCGTTGCCACGCGGTCGTCCTGCTGCACACCGAGCTCGTCGCGCAGGGCGTTCGCGAGGCGGGTGGCGCGGGTACCGATCTCGGCGAAGCTGCGGCGGTGCGGCTCAGCCTCCCCGGTCCAGGTCGTGACCTGGGACTTCCCGTGGATCGTCATCCCGTGCTGCAGGATGCGGGTGACGAGGAGTGGTACGTCCTGCATGGTGCTCAGCAAAGCGTCCTCCCGGTGAGCGCTGCGGCGCTGCGGCGGCTACGGATGCCGCCGATTCTGCGCACATACCGGTCGGCATGTCACTACCCAGGAGTACAACCCGCGCTGTGTTTCACGTGAAACATCCCCTTGTTTCACGTGAAACATCGCCCGCCTCACCGGGCGGGGCGGTTCACCTGACCGGTGTGAGCTCCGGGTCCTCGCGGAGTTTGCCCAGCGCCCGGGAGACGGCACTCTTGACCGTGCCCACCGACACCCCGAGCAGCTCGGCGGTCTGCACCTCGCTGAGGTCCTCGTAGTAGCGCAGGACGACCATGGCCCGCTGCCGGTCGGGCAGCCGGGTCACCGCGCGCCACATCGCGTCGCGCAGCGCCTGCGCCTCCGCGGGGTCGGCGGCCGGGACCGCCTCGGTCTCGGGGAGCTCGTCGCAGGCGAACTCGTCGACCTTGCGCTTGCGCCACTGGGAGGTGCGGGTGTTGACGAGGGCCCGCCGGACGTAGCCGTCGAGTGCGCGGTGGTCCTCGATGCGGTCCCAGGCCACGTACGTCTTCGCGAGAGCCGTCTGGAGCAGGTCTTCGGCATCGCACGGGTTCGCGGTGAGGGAGCGCGCGGTGCGCATCAGGACCGTGCCGCGGGTCCGGACGTACGCCGAGAACGACGGGTACGGCGTCGGCTGCGAGGCGAGCGTGCACACAGGCGTGGTCATGGCTCCACGCTAGGAGCACCCGCCCGCCCTGGGATCGGCCGCAAGTGCCGAAGGGGGATCCGCCTCAGGTTGTAGGAGTAGGGCAAACCCCACCCCCTGAAGGTGGAGGAGGGCGGGGCCCGACAGGAGTGCGGTCTCAGCCGTCGGCTCCGAGGATCAGCCCGGAGGTCGGCACGCCGGTACCGGCCGTGACGAGTACGTGTTCCGCGCCCGCGACCTGGTTGACGGAGCTGCCGCGCAGCTGGCGGACGGCCTCGGCGATCCCGTTCATGCCGTGCAGGTAGGCCTCGCCGAGCTGGCCGCCGTGGGTGTTGAGCGGCAGTGCGTCCGCGGCCACGAAATCTCCGGCCTCGCCCGGCTTGCAGAAGCCGAACTCCTCCAGCTGCATCAGAACGAAGGGGGTGAAGTGGTCGTAGAGGATGCCGACGTCGATGTCCGAGGGCCGCAGTCCGCTGGTCCGCCACAGCTGACGGGCGACCACGTCCATCTCGGGCAGTCCGGTGAGGTCGTCGCGGTAGAAGGAGGTCATGCCCTCCTGGCGGCGGCCGGCGCCCTGCGCCGCGGCGGTGATCACGGCGGGCGCGTGCCGCAGGTCGCGTGCCCGCTCGGCCGTGGTGACGACGAGGGCCTGGCCGCCGTCCGTCTCCTGACAGCAGTCCAGCAGCCGCAGCGGCTCCACGATCCAGCGCGAGGCGGCGTGGTCGGCGAGGGTGATGGGCCGGCCGTGGAAGTACGCGGCGGGGTTGTTCGCGGCGTGCCTGCGGTCGGTGACCGCGACGTGCCCGAAGGCCTCCGGAGTCGAGTTGTACGTGTGCAGGTAGCGCTGGGCCGCCATGGCCACCCAGGAGGCGGGGGTCAGCAGCCCCCAGGGCAGCGACCAGCCGAGCGCCGCCCCCTCGGCCGAGGGCTCGCGCTGCTGGACGCCGGAGCCGAAGCGGCGGCCGGAGCGCTCGTTGAAGGCGCGGTAGCAGACCACGACCTCGGCGACCCCGGTGGCGACGGCGAGGGCGGCCTGCTGGACGGTGGCACAGGCCGCGCCGCCGCCGTAGTGGATGCGGGAGAAGAAGGAGAGCTCTCCGATGCCGGCCGCCTGGGCGACGGTGATCTCGGGGCTGGTGTCCATCGTGAAGGTGACCATGCCGTCGACGTCGGCGGGGGTGAGGCCGGCGTCGTCGAGGGCGGCTTGCACGGCTTCGACGGCGAGCTTGAGCTCGCTGCGGCCGGAGTCCTTGGAGAACTCGGTGGCGCCGATCCCGGCGATGGCGGCGCGGCCGCCGAGTTCGTCACGCGTGCGGACGCTCATGCCCGCACCTCCGCGGTGACCGTTCCCGACACGTGGTAACCGATGCCGTTGGCGCCGACCACGCGGATCTCGACGGTGGTGCCGGCCACCGCGGTGACGGTGCCGCTGAGGATCATCGTGTCGCCGGGGTAGTTGGGGGCGCCCAGGCGGATGGCCACCTTGCGCAGCACGGCGTGCGGTCCGAGGTGGTCGGTGACGTAGCGGCCGACGAGGCCGTTCGTCGTCAGGATGTTCATGAAGATGTCCGGTGAGCCCTTCTCGCGTGCCAGCTCCGCGTCGTGGTGGACGTCCTGGTAGTCACGGGAGGCGATCGCCCCCGACACGATCAGCGTGCGGGTGACCGGTATCTCCAACGGCGGCAGCGCGTCGCCGACCTTCATGCGTGTTCCCCCTCGGCTATCGAAGCTCCGAGCTCGGCCAGCAGCTCGCTGCCGCAGCCCAGGTACGCGTCCAGCTGGCGCCCCCACAGGAAGTGCCGGTGGACGGGGTGGTCCAGATCGGCGCCCATGCCGCCGTGCAGGTGCTGGCCCGCGTGCACGACCCGCTTCCCCGCCTCCGACGCCCACCAGGCCGCGGTGAGGGCGTGTTCGCGCGCCTCCAGCCCCTCGTCGATGCGCCAGGCCGCCTCGTAGGCAGTGACCCGGATCGCCTCGGTGTCCATGTAGGCGTCGGCCGCGCGCAGCATGACCCCCTGGTTGGTGGAGAGCGGCCTGCCGAACTGCTCGCGGGTCGAGGTGTACTCCACGGCCCGGGCGAGCGAGCCCGCGCAGACGCCCGCCTGGAGGCCCGCGAAGGCCGTCCGGGCCGCTGCGAGGACCGCGTCGTAGGCCTGACCGCCGCCGAGACGCTCCGCCTCGGCGCCGGTCAGGGTCAGGCGTCCCGCCGACCAGGGGGCGGTGGTCTCCACCGGCGAGGTCCGTACGCCGGGCCCGTCCGTCCGTACGAGCCACAGCGCCCGGTCGGTGTCCGGGACCAGCACGTGGGTGGCCTCGCGCAGCCAGGGCACGACGGGGGCGGTCCCGGTGAGCCTGCCATAGTGTGCGGAGATCCGGCCGCGTGCCGGGAAGGCGCCGCTGGCCACCACCAGGCCGGTCTCCAGAGCCGGCAGCAGCCGGGCGCGCTGCTCGGGGCTGCCGTGCGCCGCCACCGGGAGCACCCCGTACACGCAGGTGGCGGCATACGGCACCTGCGCGGTGGTGCGGCCCTGTTCCTCCAGGAGCAGGACCAGTCCCAGCAGGCCGACCTCCCGCACGGCGGCGATCAGGCCGGAGGCGGTGAGGGCCTTCCACAGCTCTGCGTCGCTTCCGCTGCCGGCGGCGGCGAGGCGTTCGTGGGTGGCGAGGTCGCGGAAGATCCTGGCGGCGAGACCGGCCGCGGCCGCCTGCTCCTCGGTGGGGTGGAAGTCCATCAGCCCTCGCTCCCGCGGAAGACGGGAAGTTCGAGGTCGTCGTCGACGCGCAGGAACTCCAGTTGGACGGGCAGGCCGATGCGCACCTTGTCGTAGGGGACGCCCGTGACGTTGCTGATCATCCGGACCCCTTCGGCGAGTTCGACGAGCGCCACGGCATAGGGACCCCCCGCGCCGGCGGGGTCTTCGTGCGCGGTGAAGGCGGGGAACGGGGGATGGTGCATGACGACGTAGCTGAAGACGGTGCCGGCGCCGGAGGCCTCGACGGTGTCCCAACCGAGGGAGGCGCAGGCGTTGCAGCCGGGGAGCCAGGGGAACCGGAGGGCGGCGCAGGCGGTGCAGCGCTGGATCAGCAGCTTGTGGTCGCGGACCCCAGCCCAGAATCCCTCGTTGTCGCGGTTGACCACCGGACGGGGGCGACGGGCCTTGGGCTTCTGCTCCCGCGGGCCGGCGGCCGGCGCGTACTTCAGGATCCGGAAGCGATGGGTCCCGGCGAGCTCTCCGTCCGCGTGGACGTCCATGCGCGTGGTCACGAAGTGGCCGGTCCCCAGCTTGGTCGTCTTGCGCGGTGACACCGACTCGATCACGGCGTCGAAGGTGATCGCGTCGCCGGGACGCAGTGGGCGCAGGTACTCCTGCTCGCAGTCGGTGGCGACGACGGAGGTGAAGCCCGCCGCGTCGAGCAGCCCCAAGAGCTCGTCGTAGGCGGAGGAGCGGTCACTGTGGCCGGAGAGGCCGCCCATCGTCCAGGCCTGGAGCATGGTGGGTGGAGCGATGGCATCGGGGCCGGTGTAGGCGGGGTGGGCGTCGCCCATCGCCTCGCACCAGTGGCGGATCATCGGCTGGTTGACCGCGTCCTTGCCGCGGCCCGCGGTGGCGGCGGGCCGCCCCTCGAAGGCCGTCAGCAGGGCGAGGAACCGGTGTGCCTCCTCGGCTGCGCCGGCAGCGTCCGCCGTCATCGCTTCCTTCCCTTCATCCCGAGCCGCATCATGGCGACGATCTCCCGCTGGACCTCGCTGACCCCGCCGCCGAAGGTGTTGATCTGGGCGGCCCGGTTCATCCGTTCCAGCTCACCGCCCGCAAAGGCCGCGGGCCCCCGGATGAGGGCCTCCTCGCCCACCACCTCCTGGCACATCCGGTAGACCTCGACAGTGGATTCGGTACCGAGGAACTTCACGCCGCTGGCGTCGCCGGGGGCCAGGGTTCCGGCGCCCACGTCCTGGACGAGGCGCCAGTTGAGGAGGCGTACGGCGGCCAGCCGGGCGTGCGCCTCGGCGAGCCGGGACCGCACCCAGGGCAGGTCGGCGGGGCGCTCGCCGGTGACCGGGTCGGGGGTCCGGGCGTGGGCGAGGGCCGCCTCGTAGAAGTCCTCGGCCTGCATGCCGATGGCGGCGAGGGCAACGCGCTCGTGGTTGAGCTGGTTGGTGATCAGGCCCCAGCCGCCGTGCTCGGGGCCGACGAGGTTGCCGGCGGGAACGCGCACGGAGTCGTAGTAGGTGGCCGTGGTCGTGAGCCCGCCGACGGTGTCGATCGGGGTCCAGGAGAAGCCGGGGACGTCGGTGGGGACCAGAATGATCGAGATGCCCTTGTGCTTGGGTGCCTCGGGGTCGGTGCGGCAGGCGAGCCAGATCCAGTCCGCGTTCTGGGCGTTGGAAGTGAAGATCTTCTGCCCGTCGATGACCCAGCCCCGGACCCCGGAGCCGCCACTCCCGGCCCCGCAGCCGCCACTCCCGGCCTCGGCGCCGTCGCGGACCGCGCGGGTGCGCAGGGCGGCGAGGTCGGTGCCGGCCTCGGGTTCGGAGTAGCCGATGGCGAAGACGATCTCTCCCCTGAGGATCCGGGGCAGGAAGAAGTCCTTCTGCTCCTGGGACCCGTACTTCATGAGGGTCGGGCCGACCGTGTTGAGCGTGACCATGGAGAGGGGGGCACCGGCCCGGTAGGCCTCGTCGAAGAAGACGAACTGATCGTCGGGGCCGCGCCCTTGGCCGCCGTACTCGACCGGCCAGCCGAGGCCGAGCAGTCCGTCGGCGCCCATGCGGCGCAGCAGTTCGCGCTGGCCCGCCGGGTCTTCGGGGACACTGTCCGGCAGCAGTTCCCTGAAGTACTCCCGCAGTTCGGCACGTAGCCGCAACTGGCCTTCGGTCGGGGCGAGGTGCACGGCGCTGGCCTCCCGGCATCACATCGTCGAGTAAACCTGACTGTCCGTCAGATTTACCCGTGGTGTCAAGGTCGGGGAGCGGCCGGGCGGGCATGCGCGAGGGCGCCTGCGCTACCGGACCCCAGCCGGTCCGGTCACACAGGCGCCCTCATCGGTCGCAGCGGATCAGGCCGCGACTACCACCAGGGGTGGAAGTTGACGGCGACGTTCGAGTTGGACTGGTTGATCGCGGTGAAGGCCGAGCCGTTGACCTGCGCGGTGTTGTTCTGGTTGGAGGCACCGGAACCGGTCGCCACCTGCTGCGACGTGGACGAGTTGCCGTTGTTGTCGCCGCCCACGCCGCTGCCGATGATGCTGGCGACGCTCGCATTCGATCCGTCGTTCGCGAACGAGCCGTTGTCGGCCGAGGCCACCCCGCCGCACAGGGCGACGGCGAGGGGGAGCGCGGCGACGGCGGCGATGACGCGGGCGGTACGGATGCTTGCCATGTCTGAATCCTCCAGGAAACCGAAGTGTGGCTTGTCCCAAGGCAGTTGGCCGACCGCCTCGGTCGTTTTGCGTGCTGACGACGTCGCGAGATCAGAGTTGCCCACCGAATCCCCGGCGAACCACCCCGGAGTCTGCGATTCCCCCGCAAGCATGACCAAGCCCGGATAAACCACATGTGCGCCCCCCACGTCCCAGCTCAGCACCCGAGAACCCCCTGAAACCCCTGCCCCACACGGGATGGAGCGTTCCCCCGGACCGCCATGTCCAGGACATGCCGAAAAGGGCCGCGCCGTCCGGGAACCCCACCGTCTCCCGGGCCTGCGGCCCTGCTATGCCAAGCTTTGCGCCCCCTGTGCGCCCCCGGCATGCGCCGGGGCAATCCGTCCGTGCCCCGTTCCGGGGCATACCGCGTGGCGCGATCCTCGGTCACCTGTGACCGGGCTCCAGCGCCAGTTCGTGCCGTCCTGTCCGGAGGCGGCGCGTGCGCCGACGAATCCGGATCCCGTACGAGTAGGGCCTCCACCCCGCCCCTCTACGCGGCAAGCGCGAGCCCGTCCCGAACGGCTCCGGCGGCGGCTGCGGCGGCAGTTCCGGACTGGGTACCGACTCGGGCACCGATACCGACCGGGGCGCCGACCTGCGTCAGGGCTCGGGCAGCGGCTACGACTCCGGCACCCATGGCCGCGGCGGTGGTCGAGCGACGGACGGACGGGGTCTTGCCGTGCGCCTCGGCACGGATCCGCTGCTTGAGGGTCGGCGGCAGCGATCCGCCGCGCATCACCGCCCGCCAGGTCCGCCGGGCCGCGAGGGCCGGACGGTAGACCGCGGCGGCCTGGGCTCCGGGGGCTGCCGGGGCCGGGGCGCAGGCACCGGCCGGAGCGGCCTTCCCGTCGAGACCGAGGAAGGCGAGGAAAGCCACCAGGGCGGCGAGGACCGAGGTCCAGATCGAGGAGAGGGTGCTGCGCTGAGCCATGACGGGAGCCTCGTTTCGAGATGTTCCGACGGGCGGATCTGAATACATTCGTCATGATGTGCCCGCAACCGCACCACCCCCATGACCCGCGCCGATCTTCCGACAAACACCACTCGGAAGGCGCAGCCGCAGGAGTTGTCTCCGACGGCGAACATCCGCCTGCGAAGCCTGCCGAACCGGCTTGACCAGCGCCTTCGTCCCACGTCAGGCCCCGGAGCCCCCCAGCGGCACGCGCGCGTCGTGTCGGCAAGCCGGACAGCGCGCCGCGCGCCTGCGCCCCGACGGGGACCGCTTTCGGCCATGGGAACGGAAGGGGCGGGTTCCGCACCACGACGGCCCGTGCTCTCGCGGCCCACAATGGCCCGGAGCCGTGGGCGCCGTCGCCGCGGGAGGGAGAGGGATATGCCGGTGTTCGACAGCGCGGGCATGGCCGGCCGGGGAATCGAGATGACCCGGCTGGGCGACCGGTGGCGGGTGACACGACCCTGGCCTCCCCGGTTGCGCCCCTTCCTGCACAGCTATGCCGGCTACTGGGAAGCGGCGGCCTCGCCCTTTCGGGTGCGGCTGGTGCCCACGGGCCGAGCCGTGGTGGTGATCAGCCTCGGGGAGCCGTTCGCCCAGGTCCGCCGGCTGGGGGACGCCGGCCCGAACCGGCAGGTGACCGGCTCGCTGGTCGTGGGCCTCGAGGACGGGCCCCGGGTGTGTGACCACCCCGGTGGCCAGGAGGCGATCCGGCTCGAGTTGACCCCGCTGGGCGCCTACCGGCTGTTCGCCGTGCCGATGCGCGAGCTGACCAACAGGGTGGTCGAGCTCGGCGACGTCCTCGGCCCCGAGGCCGGCGTACTGGTGGAGCAGCTGGCCGCCACCACCGACTGGGGCGCCCGCTTCGACCTGCTGGACCTCGCGCTGGCGGCCCGGCTCGAGCGCGGCCCGGATCCCGCGCCCGAGGTCCGGCAGGCCTGGCGGCTTCTGTGCCGGGCCGGCGGGGCGATCCCGGTCGGCCGGCTCGCGGCCGACGTCGGCTGGAGTCAGGGCTACCTGATCCGCCGGTTCACCGAACAGATCGGCCTGACGCCCAAGATGTCCGCCCGCGTGCTGCGCTTCCACCGGGCCGTGCGGCTGCTCACCGGGGACGGGGCGAACCTCGCCGAGGTGACCGCTGTCTGCGGTTACTACGACCAGGCGCACCTCAACCGCGAGTTCCGCGCCCTGGCCGGGACCACCCCGGGCCTACTGGCCGGCGCCCGCGTGGCGGAGGGAGCCGTCCCCCTGTGAGGGGGCTAGGTCAATTTTGTCCAAGCCAGGCCGTCCCGCGCGCCGCTAGTCTCCCCGTTCGGAGTGGCCCAGAGGGGGAGTACTCGATGGAAGATCTGCTGCGCATCCTCGTGTCCGGCGCGATCACCGGCGGCCTGATCGGTTTGGCGGGCGCCCTCGGCGCCCGCAGGCGCAGGCGTCGAGCGGGCGGTGACACCAACGGCCGCTGACGCCTTGCGGACGGGCCGGGGCGGGCTGGCCGGTAGCGGACCGGTCGGGCGCGCCGGCTGCGTCTGCCCCTAGGCACTGGTCAGCGCCGGGACACGGGGGATCCCGGCACTGACCAGGATGAACACAGAGGGCGGGCCCCCGGATCGGGGGCCCGCCCTCTGGGGTCAGTGCCGTTCTCTGACCTGCAAGCGGTGGGTGTGGGATTTGAACCCACGGTGACTTGCGCCACGACGGTTTTCAAGACCGTTCCCTTAGGCCGCTCGGGCAACCCACCTGGCCGGTACAGAGTACCGGCCAGGTGGGGGTGACGGGGCCGCTGAGGTCAGGCCGTCTGGGCCTTGTCGTACGCCGCCTTGGCCTCGTTGCCGAAGTAGGGGCCGTACATCCGGTTCGGCAGGAAGGTGTAGCCGAAGCTGTTCACCGAGACCTGGGTGCCGAGGCCGGTGGTCTCGTTGAAGTCCTGGAACCAGGGACCGCCGCTGGAGCCGCCGGTCATGTTGCAGGCCAGGCTGTGGTCCTTGGTGAGCAGGAAGTCCTTGCCGCTGTTGCCACTGCAGTAGACCAGCTTGCTGCCGTCGTACGGGGAAGCCGCCGGGAAGCCGAAGGAGTACATCCGCTTGTTGTAGCCGCCGTTGAAGAGGATGCCCTGGGCGCCGACGGCCTGGCTCAGGGTCTGGCCGTTCAGCGGGGCGACGACGGCGAGGCCGACGTCCATGTTCATGTCCTCGCTGGCGGCCCACTGGTCGGTGGCGAAGGTCTTGGTGGCCGACCACTGCCCGTAGGGCGCGTTGCCGTTGTTGTAGGCCGGGACGAAGACCCAGTTGGTGTGCCAGGCGCCCTGGTACTTCACGCAGTGGCCGGCGGTGATGACCGTGCTGCCGTTGGCACTGGTGACCGAATCGCCGGAGCAGGAAGCGGTCCGGCCGCCCATGGTGAAGAAGACCCGGCCCGAGGTCTTCACCACCGCTCCGCCGCCCGTCCAGGCGCCGCCCGCCTGCGGGAAGGCGGTGGGAGACGCCGAGGCCGCCGTCGGAGCGATGCGGGTGGGTGCGGCCGAGGTGGCGACCGGCGTACGGGTCGCGCCGGGGGCCGCCGTGACGTCGAGCGGGGTCGCGGCCCGCATCCGCTCGGCGGTCCAGAAGCCCTGGGTGTGCTGCTGCCGGAAGGACGCAGGGGTCTCCGCCGCGGCCGAGGGTGAGGCCGCGGTCAGGACCCCCGCGATCAGTGCGCCCGCCGAGAGGAGGACGGATGCGGCGATGCGATGACGATTCACGCATGACTCCTTCTGCCGTGCCCGGTCCGGTCCTGTCGGTCGGACCAGGGCAGGGTGGGGGTGAAGAGCGGTCGGTGCGGATCGGTCGTGCGCTGTGCGGGTGCGATGTGCGGGGTGCGGTGTCCGGGGTACGGGGTGCGATCTGTGCTGAGCGGTGTCTGCTGTGCGGTGTCTGCTGTGCCGGGCTTGCCGTGCTGTGTGTGCGGGGCGGTGCGTGCCCTGTGCTTGCCGGGCAGAGTGGCACGGTCGCGCATCATTGTCAGCGGGCAGTCAGAACGTTCGGTCGGTTCCGGCCATGAAATGGCCAACTCCCTCCCCTTGCCGCTGTCATGTGGTGAGGAGCACCCCCGCGTACGAGACGCCCGCGACGACCACCCAGGCCCCCAGCCCCAGCACCGCGGCCCGCCCGCCGGTCCGGGCCAGGGTCGGCAGGTGCACCGCGCTGCCCAGGCCGAACAGGGCCGCTGCGAGCAGGGCCTCCTGGGCGGCGTGCGCCCATTCCAGTGCCATGTCGGGCAGGGCTCCCGTGGCCCGCAGGGCCGCAGCGGCCAGGAACCCGGCCACGAACAGCGGCACCGGAGCCGGCCTGCGGCCCGACGCCGTGCGCACCCCGCGCCGCCGGGCCCGTACGGCGAACGCGACGGCCGCCACCAGCGGCGCGAGCAGCGCCACCCGCATGAGCTTGACCAGTACCGCTTCGCCGAGGGCCGCCGGCCCGGCGGTCTGCGCCGTGGCCACCACCTGGCCGACGTCGTGGACGCTCGCGCCGACCCACCGTCCGAACGCGAGGTCGGAGAGCCCAAGCGGCCCCGGCAGGAGGGGAAGCACCGCGATCGCGAGCGTCCCGCACAGGGTCACCAGCGCCACCGACGCGGCCACGTCCTCCTCGTCGCTGCCGGATACCTCGCTCACCGCGCCGATCGCCGATGCGCCGCAGATCGAGTATCCGGTGGCGATCAACAACGGTTGGTCGCCCGGGAGTCCGAGGCGGCGCCCCAGCCAGAGGGTGCCGAAGAACGTGGCAGCAACCACCCCTGCCACCATGGCCACGGTCGCCCAGCCGAGCCGGAGCACCTGGTCCAGCCCCAGGCCGAGGCCCAGCAGGACGATGCCGATCCGCATCAGCCGCCGCCCCGCCAGCGAGAGCCCCGGTCGTGCGGTGCCGCGTACGTGATCGCGCAGGCCGGGGAGGTGCGCCGCGGTGATGCCCAGGACCACAGACATGGTGAGCATGGGGACGGCGGGCAGCGCCCGGTGGATGCACCAGGCCGCCAGCGCTCCGCCCGCTGCCGCCGCCAATCCCGGCCAGACGGCGGATGTTTCACGTGAAACATGCCGGACCGCCGTGCTCCGGGGGCGATGGAGGAGCGCCATCAGTCGACGGGGAGCGTGTAGACGCGGCGGATGCTGGTGCCGAGCCGGGAGACGTCGGCTCCGTACACGTGCACGGATATCGCCTTCGTACGGCAGGAGTTGCGCACCTTGTGGATATCGCCGGGCGGGGCGAATCCGCACACCTCGCCCTGGCCGTTGACCACGTCCTCGGTGGCCACCAGCCGGGCCGCGTCCGGTCCGGGCGAAAGCCGGTAGCGGCGTTCGCTCTCCTCGCCCTGGTGGACCCCCGCCACGCACCACGCCACGTGGTCGTGGATGCAGGTCTCCTGGCCGGGCAGCCACACCAGGGCCACCACCGAGAAGCTGCCGTCGGACTCGGCGTGCAGGACGTGCTGCCGGTACCGTTCCGGGTCCCCTTCCTGCTGCGCCGGGGTCAGCAGGTCGGACGCGCCCAGATGCGGGGCCAGGCGTTCGCCGACGAGGTAGGCGGTGAGGTCGGGAGCCAGCCCCCGGTCCACGACCGTGCGGATCTCACTGACGAGGGCGGCCATCCTCGTGGTCGTACGGGCCGGCGTCGTGGTGGTCATGACGGCAGCGTCCTGCCGGCGTTCCATCACGTCCAACGACAGTTGTGACCCGAAATCCCAAGCTCTGCTTATGGGTTGGTCAGCAGCCGACCCGGTTCGCGGCTACGTTCTTCAGCGCGCCGAGCACCACGGCCGTGGCCGGGACGCGCAGGTGGTCGCGGTAGACGTACGCGGCGATGTGGCGGCGGGCGGCGGGCTGGAGCGCCCGTCCACAGACGCGGTTCAGGGAGAGGGAGGGCAGCACCAGCGCGGGCACCATGGCGACGCCCAGCCCCTGCCCGACGAGGCTCTGGACCACCAGGTTGTCGTCGGTGGCGAAGCGGATGTCGGGCACGAAGCCCAGTTCCGCGCACTCGTGCAGCAGGTTGGCCCGGCAGCGCGGACAGCCCGCGATCCACTGCTCCTCGGCGAGATCGGCCAGGTGGACGGCCCGGCGGCGGGCCAGCGGGTGGCCGGTCGGGAGCAGCACCGTCAGCTGGTCCTCCAGCAGCCTGACCTCGGCGACCTCCTCCGGGATCTCCTCGTGCAGGCCGGGATAGGTGAAGGCCAGAGTGATGTCGCACTCTCCGCGCTCCAGCCGGCGCAGCGACTCCGGGGGCTCCCCCTCCAGCAGCTCCACCTGCACGCCGGGGTGCTCCTTGGCCAGGCCGCTCAAGGCCTCCGGGACGAGAGTGACGTTGGCGCTGGGGAAGCCGCACAGCCGGACCCGCCCGGTGCGCAGGCGTGCGTATGCCTTGAGCTGGGCCTCGGCGGCGGAGAGGCTGCCGAGGATGGTCTCGGCGTGCCGCGACAGGGACTCGCCGGCTTCGGTGAGCTGCATCTTTCGGCCGACGCGGGTGAACAGCGGGGTTCCGACGGCGCGTTCGAGCGCCTTCATCTGCTGGGTGATGGCGGGCTGGGTGTAGCCCAGCACGCGGGCGGCCGCCGAGTAGGAACCCGAGGCGACCACGGTGTGAAACGTCCGGATGTGCCGAGAATCGAACACCTGTGAAGCATAAGCGGACGTTGGGAGGGGCCGTAGGCGGAATCCCGCCCACGGCCCCTCCCCATCAAGCCACCGGGTGCGTCGCGCGCCCGGTACTCGTCCTGCCTACTTGTCTCCGACCCGCGAGCCGAGGGTGATGTCGACCGTGGTCGGCTTGCCGCCGCGCAGGTAGGTCAGCTTCACCGTGTCGCCGGGCTTGTACGTCCAGATCATGCTGATGAGGGTCGGGCCGCTGTCGACCGGCTTGCCGCCGAACTCGGTGATGATGTCGCCGGGCTTGAGGCCTGCCTTGCCGGCCGGGCCGTTGGGGTCGACGAGGTCGTTGGCGGGCGCGCCCTGCTCGGAGATCTTGGCGCCCTCGGTCTTGGCCTGGAGGTCGACGGAGACCGAGATCACCGGGTAGACGGGCTTGCCCGTCTTGATCAGCGACTCGGCGACGTTCTTCGCCTGGTTGATCGGGATGGCGAAGCCGAGGCCGATCGAACCGGCCTGGCCACCGCCGAAGCCGCCGTTGCCCGCCGACTGGATCGCGGAGTTGATGCCGATGACGGCGCCCCGCCCGTCGAGCAGGGGCCCGCCGGAGTTGCCCGGGTTGATCGAGGCGTCCGTCTGGAGCGCGCTCATGTACGAGTTCTTGCTGCCGGAGCCGTCACCGGAGGCGACGGGACGGTTCTTGGCGCTCACGATGCCGGTGGTGACCGTGTTGGAGAGGCCGAAGGGGGCGCCGATCGCAATCGTCGCGTCGCCGACCGCGACCTTCTCGGAGTCGCCGAGCGGCAGCGGCTTGAGTCCGGCGGGCGGGTTCTTCAGCTTGAGGACGGCGACGTCGTAGCCCTGGGCCCGGCCCACCACCTCGGCCTCGTACTTCTTGCCGTCGGAGAACGTTGCGGAGAGCTTGCCTCCGTTCGCGGCGGAGGCCACGACGTGGTTGTTGGTGAGGATGTGGCCCTGCTGGTCGTAGACGAACCCGGTGCCGGTGCCGCCCTCGCCGTCACCCGCCGAGGCCTCGATCGTGACCACGCTCGGCAGCGCCGCAGCGGCGAGGCCGGCGATGGAGCCGGCGTCCCGCTTGAGGTCCTTCGGGGTGTTGCCCGCGCTGATCGTGGTCGATCCGGTGGCGTCCTGGCTCCGCTCGGCGGCCCAGTAGCCGACGCCGCCGCCGATGCCGCCGGCCAGGAGCGCCGCCACGAGCACGCCCGCGATCAGGCCGCCCCTGCCCTTCGGCTTGGCCGGCGGGGTGCCGTCCGCACCGAGCGGAGCGCCCCAGGCGCCGCCGCCGTGGCCGCCGCCCCCACCGTACGCGGGCACCGTGGGCGGCGGGGGCGGCCAGCCCTCGGCTCCGTGTGCGGCCGGGGCGTGGGCCGGCGCCGGGGCCTGCCCGTACCCGGGGGCCGGAGCGGGAGCCGGAGCGGGCGCCTGGGCAGGAGACGCACCCGGGGCCGGGGCCGGGGCTGCCGTCGGCGGCTCGGGCGTGGGCGGAACCTGCTGGGTCGCCTCCGTGCCCGGCGCCGCCGTGTGCGGCAGCTGCTGGGTCACCGGCTCGGCAGCGGAAGGCACCGCTCCGGCCGCCTGCGTCTCGGAGGCCGGAGCAGGGGGTACGGACGGGGCCGCGGGGGGTGTAGGGGCCGCGGTGCCCTCGTTCTCGGTGCTCACAGCGTTCTCTCCTCGTCACACACGGCTTCGGAATTCTCTGGCATATCGTCGGGCCGACTGAACGTTCGACGTACCGCACAAGTTCCTGGGCAAAGCCTTTCCCATGGCCCGTCAGAGCACTGTAAGCCGGACCTGTGCATCTCCTGCCATTCTTTATATCCGACATTTCGGATGCATCTATAGGACCCGGTCCCGGCGCCGATCGCTCCGTCGGTGGCACCATGACCCAGTGACCCACGCAATGCCGCGCCCCATCCAGGTCGTCGCCCACCGAGGCGCCTCGGAGGACGCCCCCGAGCACACCCTGGCCGCCTACCGCAAAGCCATCGAGGACGGCGCGGACGCCCTGGAGTGCGACGTCCGGCTGACCGCCGACGGCCATCTGGTCCTGGTCCACGACCGCCGGGTGAACCGCACCTCCAACGGCCGCGGCGCCGTCTCCGCCCTGGAACTGGCGGACCTCGCCGCTCTCGACTTCGGCTCCTGGAAGGACCGCGAGGAGTCCCCCGACTGGGACGCGGACCCCGAGCGCACGTCGGTCCTCACCCTGGAACGGCTGCTGGAGCTGGTCTCCGACGCCGGACGGCCGGTGCAGCTCGCCATCGAGACGAAGCACCCGACCCGCTGGGCCGGACAGGTGGAGGAGCGCCTCCTCTTCCTGCTCAAGCGCTTCGGCCTGGACGCACCCGACGCCGACGGTCCGCACCCGGTGCGCGTGATGAGCTTCTCCGCCCGCTCCCTGCACCGGGTGCGCGCCGGCGCCCCCACCGTCCCCACCGTGTACCTGATGCAGTTCATCTCACCCCGGATGCGCGACGGCCGGCTGCCCGCCGGAGTGAAGATCGCCGGGCCGGGAATGCGGATCGTGCGCAACCACCCCGGCTACATCCGCAAGCTCCAGGGCGCGGGCCATTCCGTGCACGTCTGGACGGTCAACGATCCCGAAGACGTTCAGCTGTGCGCTGATTTGGGTGTAGAAGCGATCATCACGAACAGACCACGACAGGTTCTGTCCCAACTAGGCCGCTGACGCCCCCTTTTGCCCACCCACCCCTCCCACCCCCGCGGTCACAGGGTGTGCCCCGGCGCATCCGCTCCGCATCCGGCCTGCGCGAATGCGTCCGCGGGCTCCGGTTCGACGGTTTCCGGTCCAGGCCATTGGGGCATCCAGACCATGCGTGGGGCTAAGGAGGTTCCGGGGGTGGCGTTGGTGGTGGCACAGGAAGTGCCCACGTCGTCGTACATGGATGTACGCCATGGTCCTGCGGGCGTGGGCGAGGCCAGACACCGCATGCGTGAGCAGCTGCGCATCAGCGGGGTGTCCGAATCGGTCGTGGACGATGCCGTACTGATCCTTTCCGAACTGCTCAGCAATGCTTGCCGACATGGCAGGCCCCTGGGTGCGCGGGAAGTCGGGGACGGGGAGGTACGCGCCGCATGGCGCGTCGACCAAGCGGGGCGACTGACGGTCGAGGTCACGGACGGGGGCGGACCCACCCGCCCGGTCCCGGCCACACCGTCGGTGACCGCACGGGGCGGCCGCGGGCTGAACATCATCAGCGCGCTGGCCCAGGACTGGGGTGTCCGGGATGGAGCGGCGGGTGAGGTCACCGTCTGGGTGATCGTTGCCTGTGGGCCCCGGCACGAGGATTTCGCTACGCGCGTTGCGCCCCCGGCGATCGACTTCAGCACCGCCTTCGACGATCTGGCTCCCTGAACCCGGGATCCCGGAGGCGAACAGCACGGACGAACGAACAGCACCACAGCAGGACCGGGGATCGCCCAGGCGGCCGTCCGGGAGCGCACGCCGACCGTGCTCCCGGCCGCACCCCACCGGTTCCGGCGGTACGAACGGCTAGGCTCGCGCCCAGACACGACGCCGTACCGCCGCAACCGGGAGACACGCACGATGGCAAAGAAGCGCCCCGCAACCAAGACTGCAAAGCCGCAGCTCGACAACGGTGAAATCCCGGTGGTTGGCGCACGCGAGCCCTGCCCCTGCGGATCCGGGCGCCGCTACAAGGCCTGTCACGGCGCTGCCGCCGCGCACGCCGTCACCGAGCACGTGCGGCGCCCCTTCGAGGGCCTGCCGGGCGAGTGCGACTGGGTCGCGCTGCGCGAGCTCGTGCCGGCGGCCACCGTTCCGCTGACCCTCAAGGGCGGCCTGCCCGAGGGCGTCCCCTCCGTCACGCTGGTCACCGTGCTCCCCATGGCCTGGCCGGCCCTGCGCCGCGAGGACGGCTCCGTCCTCCTCGCCCTGCAGAACGACTCGACCACCGGGGACCTCGGCCGCGACATGGCCGACACCCTGGAGCGCGCGCTCGTGGCAGAGCCGGGTACTCCGGTTCCGGCGCGCCGGGTACCGGCCGAGGGTCCGCGACTTCAGGATCTCCTGGACGCCGACGGCGTTTTCGAGCCGGTTGTGCACACCGGCTTCGAATTCTGGATTCCGGCATCGGAGAGCGCCCAGAACGCTTCCCCGGAGATCGCCGCCTCGCTGGAACGAGCCAACGCGGCCGCCATTCCCACCGTCAAGCTGACGGGCGTGGACGCGGCCTACTGGTGCGAGACCCCGGACAAGAACCACCTGCGCTGGGTCATGCCGCACCCGGAGGAGAAGCTGCTCGACGCCCTCGCGCGGCTTCACGCGGCGGGCACGTCCTCGCTCGGCGAGGGCACCAAGCTCGTCGGCTCCTTCCGCGCGCACGGCCTGATGGTCCCCGTCTGGGACCTGCCCACCGGGGTCACGGCCGACGACGTCGAGAAGCCCGCAGCGGAGTTCGCGGAGCGGCTGGCCACGGCCCTGGCCTCGGACGCCCCGCTGACCACGGAGGAGCGCCGGGCGCGCGGCGGGCTCACCAACCGCCAGGTGACCCTCAGCTGACCTGCGCCCTCGCGCGGATCCGGTGACAGGAGTCACAACTCCCGCTAACCGTCTGCAAATCGGTGTCTGAATATCAGAGATCGAATTTGCGTACAGGCGATCTCTTGTTACCGTTCTTGTAGCCCGGTCGCTGGTGCATCCCCCGTCGCCAGCGACCGGGCCCTTCAAATTCAGGCGGTTCTCAACCGTCACCCGGTCCCGGTGAGTTGCTCCCGGACCGCAGGAGCAGCGGCCCTTCATCATCCGGAACTGCAAATTCCGCTACGGCCGAGTAGCTGTCCGGCTCCCCGGCCGAGTCGTCCTTGGGCGTCTCGCACAGGCCCGGCTCGTCCCCCGCTCCGACCGCGCAACGGATCTGCACCGTACGTCCGGCCGGCCCCATCAGGGTCAGCACCGCATCCAGTCCGCGACCGCTGGTGTTCCGGTAGTAACTCCGGCCCCACGTACGGCCCTCGGCCACCAGGACGCACGTCTGCGCCTCCACCCCGTGCGGCGAGGAGAGCTCCGGTCCGCACCGGGAATCCGTACGGGGCTGCTCGACGGGGCCGGGCTGCTCGGGCCCGGCCGCCGGTGCCGCCGAGCGCGCGGGTGACATGGAAGAGGTGGGTGAAGAGTCCGAAAGCCCGAGCGCCCGGAACAGGCCGCCGTTTTTTCCGTCATCCTGACCGGCGAAATCCGGCCCGGCGATCGCTCCTGCGAGCGGGAGCGACAAGATGACCAGCACACCGGCGCTGATACCGATCAGGCGGAGATTCATTCGCCGAAGATAGCGATGCGGGAATGGGGCACGGAGATGCCCGCGCCCAATTCCCTTGGAAACTCGTCCCGCTGGCACCCGTACGAGTGATCCGGCCGCGCGCCGGGCGTCGGCGGGTCGCCGAACCGGGCAGCTCAGTAAGCGAGTCTGCTGCCGCCGCCGGGCGCACCGCTGCTCGCCTCGACCAGCGCATCCACGACCGCCTCGACCTGCGGCAGCCAGAGAGCCGAAGCACCCCCCGGCCCGGCCGGCCCCGCAGAGGGCTCCCTCTCCCACCGGACCCGGCCACCGCTGGAGGCGGCGGACGGCGGCAGCAGGAGATAGCCGCCCTCACCGTGGAAACGCAGCGAGGAGGGCACGTGGTCCTTCGCGTAGAGGAGCTCGCCGAGCCGCTCCAACGAATACGGCGCCACCAGCAGCGACCACCGCGTGGGCGTGGCCACAACCGGCCCGATCCGCATGCCCTGCGCGTCCAGCCGCACGAGGGCCCGCGCGGCCGCCCGCGCCGGGAGGCTCACCGCGCACGGAGCGGTCCCGCCCGTGGCCATCAGGACGGGGGCGGTGGGCCGGTTGGTCCACCACCAGGTCACCATCCGGGGGTCCGTGGTGGCCGCGAGCAGCCCCGGGTCGAAGGGGTGTGCGCCGGGGACGACGCAGTCGGGGTCGGGGCAGGCGCAGCGCCCGGCGTCCGCTGCGGACCGGCCGACGCCGGGCAGTACGGGCCACTGCCAGGTGGTGGCGCAGGTGAGCGCTGCATCGAGGAGAGCCGGCGCGGTGCCGGTCTGTCGCGGGGTGGGGCGCAGGGATTGAAAGCGATCGCGGAGCCGCTGGAGACGCCTTCCGAGGATCTCGCGCATGAGCGCTCGTTCCTTTCCGTTGAACGCCGAGGGCCACATCACACCATGTAAGCGGTGTCTCACCACACGTACAGGTTTCGCGTCACTGTCCGCCATAAGGCAGGTTCATACGGTTTGTGCAGTTTTCTCGGAACGCAAGCCGCACCGGCTGCCGCCGCTAAGGACGATTGTCCGCCCCCCGACGGTTCCCGGTCCCCCTCCAAGGTGGTCGCACGGCGCTGGGCAGCAGTGCCGAGATCGGGGCCACACAGTGCCGGGGCCGCGCCAACTGGCCCCGGACACTACCGATTACGTACCCGGACCCCTTGTGGAGCCCGTCCAGTCGACCGCAAAAACCGCCTCCTTCCGGCTTTTTCCGGCCAAGTTCTAGCCTTGGCTGGACAGTGAGTTGCCGTCCCACGGACACCAGGATTCCCACCTGGGCAATGCTGGACACGGATCCGTGTGTGCGTGTAGATGTGGATTCCTTGATGGCGGCGCAGCACGATCTGGGGGTTTGCGATGCTATATGGCGAATCGCACCAGGTGGAAAGGCGGACGCCATGAGCGCCCCGCATCTGCCGAAAGTGGCTGGAATCGATCCAACGGTTACGACGCCACCGCACACTGTGGCGCCCGCGCCCGCCCTCACCACCCACGCCCCGACCCCTGCACCCGAACCGGGCGGCCTCATCCAGGACCGGCTGGCAGGCATGGTCTCGGACCTCACCACCCTCCACGAACTCACCGAGCGCCTGGCCCGCGCCGACGACCTCGACTCCTCCCTGCACGAATTCCTGCGCGCCGGTGCCGCACTCGTCGGCGCCCGCCGCGGCCTGATCGTCCTGGAACCCTCCGACGGTCTCGGCCCCGCGAGCACGATCGGCCTCGGCCTCGGCCACGCCGACCTCGGCCACATCGAGACCGTCCCGCGCAGCGCGACCTCGTACGGCCGCATCCTCGACGGGCTCCCCGACGCCCACGGCGGCTCCGAGGTGCTCCCCGAACCGGGCGAGCCTCCCGGTTCCGGAGGTTTCGCCGCCCCCCTCGACCCCCGTCACCGCGAGGTGGCCGCCCGCCTCGGCTACGCCGCCAGCTACGCGCTCCCGCTGACCGCCGAGGCCACCGGCCGGCTCGGCGCGGCCGTCTGGCTGTACGACGAGCAGGCCGAGCCCAACGACCGCCAGCGCGACCTCGTCGGGCTGTACGTACGGCACGCCGCCGAGCACCTCGCCCGGATGCTGGAGGTGGAGCGCTCCCGTTCCCGCCTCGCCAAGGTCACCGAGGAACTGCTGCCCAGCCGCCTCCCCCGGGTCCCCGGGGTCCAGCTCGCCGCCCGCCACCGCACCGGGCCGCGCGGCGGGGGCGACTGGTACGACGCCCTGCCCCTGCCCGAGGGCGCCCTGGGGCTGGCCGTCGGCTCCGTCACCGGCTCGGGGCCCAGCGCCGTCGCCGCGATGGGCCGGCTCCGGGCCTCGTTGCGCGCGTACGCCGTGATGGAGGGCGAGGACCCCGTCGCCGTCCTGTCCGACCTGGAACTGCTGCTGCGCCTGACCGAACCGGCGCGCTCGGCCACGGCCCTGTTCGCCTACTGCGAGCCCGCCGAGCGAAAGATCATCCTGGCCGGCGCGGGACACGCCCCGCCGCTGCTCATCGGCGAGCGCCGCACGGAGTACGTGGAGACCTCGCTCTCCGCGCCGCTGGGGATGCTGTCCTGCTGGGAGGCTCCGAGCGTGGACATCGAGCCCGCCCCCGGAGAAACGGTGCTGCTGTACACGGACGGACTTCTGCGCCGCACCGGCGACCCGATGGACCGCGCATACGCCCGGCTGCACGCGGCGGCCGCGGCGGTCCCCCGTGCCGCCCGGGAAGACCCGGCCGCCCTGTGCGACCACATCCTGCGGACGGTGCTGCCCGAAGGAGAGCCGGCCGACCTCCCCGAGGACGTCGTCCTGCTCGCCGCCCGGTTCGAGTGAGCTGCGACCACTGCGACGCTGCGACTGCGACTGCGACTGCGACTAGTCGACCAAAGCGGTCGTTTGTGCGATAAAGCACACGGGGCCCCGGGTCCTCGCACATACGATGGACAAGGGCCCCACCCCGGTCCGTGCCTGTCGTAGCTGAGGAGAATGACGTGGCTGACGAGCTCACCCCGGAGACCCCGGAAGAAGAGCAGCCCAAGAAGACGCACAAGCAGCGCAAGAACGGTCTGTACCCGGGCGTCAGCGACGAACTCGCCGAGAGCATGCGTACCGGCTGGGCCGACACCGAGCTGCGCGGGCTGGAGCCCATCGCCCAGGCCGCGCACACCGCCGCCCGCCGCGCCGCGCTGTCCGCGCGCTTCCCCGGCGAGCGCCTGGTCGTTCCCGCGGGCCGCCTGAAGATCCGCTCGAACGACACCGAGTACCCCTTCCGCGCCTCGACCGAGTACGCGTACCTCACCGGCGACCAGACCGAGAACGGTGTGCTGGTCCTGGAGCCCACCGGCGAGACCGGCCACACGGCCACCATCTACCTGCTGCCGCGCTCCAACCGGGAGAACGGCGAGTTCTGGCTCTCGGGCCAGGGCGAGCTGTGGGTCGGCCGGCGCCACTCCCTCGCCGAGGCCGAGCAGCTCCTGGGCATCCCCGCCAAGGACGTGCGCGAGCTCCCCGAGGCGCTCGCCGAGGCCGAGGGCCCGGTGCGGGCCGTGCGCGGCCACGACACGGTCATCGAGTCCGCCCTCACCGACAAGGTGACCAAGGAGCGTGACGAGGAACTGCGCGTCTACCTCTCCGAGGCCCGCGCCGTGAAGGACGAGTTCGAGATCGGCGAGCTGCAGAAGGCCGTCGACTCCACCGTCCGCGGCTTCGAGGACGTCGTGAAGGTCCTCGACAAGGCGGAGGCCACCTCCGAGCGCTACATCGAGGGCACCTTCTTCCTGCGCGCCCGTGTCGAGGGCAACGACGTCGGCTACGGCTCCATCTGCGCCGCCGGCCCGCACGCCTGCACGCTGCACTGGGTCCGCAACGACGGCGACGTCCGCTCCGGCGACCTGCTGCTGCTCGACGCCGGGGTGGAGACCCACTCCCTCTACACCGCCGACGTCACGCGCACGCTGCCGATCAACGGCACGTACAGCGACATCCAGCGCAAGATCTACGACGCGGTGTACGAGTCCCAGGAAGCCGGCATCGCCGCGGTCAAGCCGGGCGCCAAGTTCCGCGACTTCCACGACGCCTCCCAGCACGTCCTGGCCGAGAAGCTCGTGGAGTGGGGCCTGCTGGAGGGCCCGGTCGAGCGCGTCCTGGAGCTCGGCCTGCAGCGCCGCTGGACCCTGCACGGCACCGGCCACATGCTCGGCATGGACGTCCACGACTGCGCCGCCGCCCGCACCGAGGCGTACGTCGACGGCACGCTGGAGCCGGGCATGTGCCTCACCGTCGAGCCCGGTCTGTACTTCCAGGCCGACGACCTGACCGTGCCCGAGGAGTACCGCGGCATCGGCGTCCGGATCGAGGACGACATCCTCGTCACCGAGGACGGCAACCGGAACCTGTCGGCCGGTCTGCCGCGCACCTCGGTCGAGGTCGAGGCCTGGATGGCACGGCTCAAGGGCTGACGCGCGGTCTCGGCGCCGTTCGGCACCGACTCGGCACCGATGCGGCACCGAGACTGCGCCATGAGGGGCGGGACCCCGGCAAGGGGCCCCGCCCGTCGGTGTTCCCGGCGGCGCTTCCCCGGCGGTGCGTTCCCGGCGGCGCTTCCCGGCGGCTTCTACCTGCGCGGCGTGTGCCCGTCCGCGTGCCCCTACGACACCTTCAGCAGGGCGTCGTCGCGCCACTTCAGCATCTTGTCGAAGCTCACGACGGCGCCGCGGCCGGGCCGGTTGCGGAAGCGGACGTGGTCGGCGAGCTCCTCGATCAGGTGCATGCCGCGGCCGTGCTCGGCCAGGGAGGGTCTGCGGCGGGCCACTGCCGAGGGCGGGAAGCCCGGGCCCGAATCGGTCACCTCGATGCGGCAGCAGTCCCCGTCCAGATAGGCCGTTACGTGGTACGCCTCGGTCTCGTCCGGGATTCCGCCGCCCCCGCCGTGCTCCACGGCGTTCGCACACGCCTCGCTCAGCGCCACCGAGAGGTCGTAGGAGATGTCCGGGTCCACCCCGGCGGTCTCCATCGTCCCGAGCAGCAGTCGCCTGGCGAGCGGCACGCTCGCGGCTTCGCGCCTCAAGTGGAGAGACCACCAGATGCTCATACGGTTACGTATTGCCGCCCCTGGGCGACCGTAAGCGCTCGTGGGGCCTTCGGGAGTGTCATTGCGCTCGTTCGGCCGATGCCGGTCGCCCCCGGCATCGGGTATGTGCGGCGCTGCCCGCCGCCCTGTGCGGGCCGGTGGCCCGCGCCCGGTCCCATCACGGACTCATGGGACCTTCCGGACCTGCCGTATGAAGGCCCCGAGGGCAGTGCGATGATGGCCCGGCCATGACTGACCCCCACGCGACGCACGCCGGAGCCGGCCTCCGGCTCATCCGGGCCGCGGTGTTCACCGCGGTCTGTGTCGTGCTGTCCGCGGCGGGGCACGCCCTGGCTTCCTGCGCCACCGTGCCGTGGTGGTCGCTGTCCCTCGGATTCCTCGCCGTGTTCGCGGTCGCCGCGCCGCTCGCCGGACGCCGACGCTCGCTGCCCGGCATCGCCGCAGGGCTGGCCGCCGGACAACTGGGACTGCACACGGTGTTCGGCCTCGGCCAGCACAGTGCCGCGGCCGCGTCGGCCCCGGCGGCCGGGGCACCTGCCACCGCCGCCGACAGCTCGCTCGCCGAGCTCGCCGCCCGGCTGGTGTGCGGGGGCAACTCCGTACCGCTCAGCCCGGCGGACGCACGGCAGATCCTGACGACCGCCGGCCTGGACCCGGCGGCCCTCGCGGCGGAGGCCGCTCAGACCGGACAGCTCGCCGCGCAGGGCCACGGGGCGCACGCCCACGTGGCCCAGGCCGCTACGGCGGCCCCCTCGACCGGACTGTTCAGCCCGGCCATGCTGCTCGGCCACCTGCTGGCCGCCCTGGCCGTCGGCTGGCTCCTCGGCCGCGGCGACGCCGCCCTGTTCCGGCTCGTCGAACTCTCCCGGCTTTCCGCCGAAGCCGCCCCGGTGCGCCCGCTGCGGGCCGCACTGGCCTTCGTACGCGCTCTCGGTGCCGGACTGCCGGGTGCGCCCGCCCGTATGCCGCGGGCGCCGCGGACCGCAGCGGACCCCGCGGCGGCCACCGGCCGTGAGGCGCTCCAGCACACGGTGATCAGGCGCGGGCCGCCGACGGCGCTCGCCCTCGCAGCCTGACGCGGCGCCTTCCTCCCCGGACACACGACGGGAGCACCGGTGCCGCGAACTCCGCGCGCGCCCGTGCGCGGAGCCACCGTCACCACTGCTTCCGTGGAGTGTTCCTGCCATGAAGACCTCTCGCGTCTCCTTCACCGCCGCCCTCGCCGCCGGTGCCGTCCTCGTCCTGTCGGGTACGGCCTTCGCCCACGTCAGCGTGCAGCCCGGCGAAGCCGCCAAGGGCGGTTACGCGACGATCAACTTCAAGGTCCCCAACGAGCGCGACAACGCGGCGACCACCCAGCTGGAGGTCAACTTCCCGGTCGACCAGCCGCTCACGTCCGTCATGCCGCAGGACGTCCCCGGCTGGACCGTGAGCGTCGAGAAGACCAAGCTCGACAAGCCGCTGACCGTGCACGGCAAGCAGATCAACGAGGCGGTCACCAAGGTCACCTGGTCCGGCGGCAAGATCGAGAGCGGCAGGTTCCAGCAGTTCCCGCTCTCCGTGGGCAAGCTCCCCGAGAACGTCGACCAAATGGTCTTCAAGGCGATCCAGACCTACGACAACGGCGAGGTCGTCCGCTGGATCGAAGAGGCCAAGGACGGCGCCGCAGAACCGCAGAACCCCGCGCCCGTCCTGAAGCTGACCGCCGCCAAGGGCGCCGACCACCACGACGCCGGCGGCAAGAACGCCGACAAGAACACCAAGGACGAGCAGCACGGCCACGACCGGGCCGCAGCCGAGCACGGCTCCGACACGACCGCGCGTGCCCTCGGCATCGCCGGCATCGTCGTCGGGCTCGGCGGTGTCGCCTTCGGCGTCGCCTCGCGCCGCCGCTCCGCCTGACCAGCCGCGCCCCTCGCGCTGCCGTTCCCGACCATCCGTCACATCCCCGATCCCAGGGACATCCCTCCATGCGCACCACACGCGTGACGGCCGCCGCACTCCTCGCGGCGGCCGCACTCACCCTGACCGCCTGCGGCGGCGAACCCGTCAAGGCCGGTTCGGTCACCCAGATCTCGGGCGGCCAGAGCAAGACCAAGGCGGCGACCGTGCTGGACCGCCCGTTCACCAAGCCGGAGCTGGTCCTCACCGACACCACGGGCAAGCCGTGGAACCTGCGCGAGCAGACCAAGGGCAAGCCGACGCTCATCTACTTCGGCTACACCAACTGCCCCGACGTGTGCCCGCTGACGATGAGCAACATCGCCGTCGCCAAGAAGGCACTCCCCAAGGCCGACCAGGACAACCTCCAGGTCGTCTTCGTCACCACCGACCCCGAACGGGACACCCCCGACTCCCTCGGCGCGTGGCTCAGGGCCCAGGACCCGGCCTTCACCGGACTCACCGGGGACTTCGCCACCATCCAGGCCGCCGCGCGCTCGCTCGGCATCGGTATCGAGGCCGCGAAGAAGGAGGCCGACGGCAGCGTCGTCTCCATGCACGGCGCCCAGGTCATCGCGTTCTCACCCAAGAACGACGAGGGCTACGTCCTCTACGGCGAGGGCACCACCGTCGACGACTACACCAAGGACCTGCCGAAGATCATCAAGGGAGAGAACCCGTGAACACCCGCACCACCCGCGCCCTCGCCGCCGCCCTCTCCCTGACGGCAACCCTCGCCATATCCGGCTGTTCCGGCTCCGAGGACAAGGCATCCAAGCCCGCGCCGACAGTCAGCGGCGCCTTCATGCCCCAACCGGTCAACGACAAGATGGCCGGCGCGTTCATGGTCATCAAGAACGGCTCGAAGACCGCCGACAAGCTCACCGGCGTCACCTCCACGCTCTCCGACGATCTGCAGATCCACGAGACCAAGGACCAGAAGATGCAGCAGGTCCAGTCGCTGGACCTGCCCGCCAACGGTGAGCTCAAGCTGGAGCGCGGCGGCGACCACATCATGTTCATGGGGCTCAAGAGCACGCCGAAGGTCGGCGACAAGGTCAGCATCGAGCTGCGCTTCGAGAAGGCCGACCCGGTCAAGGTCGAGCTCGAGGTCAAGGAACGGACTTACACCGCCCAGCCTCCGGCGTCCACCGACGGCAACGCCCACTGACGGACCGAGGAAGCGACACGCCATGACGGCCACCGCCCCCGCCCCATCCACGGTTCACCCGCGGACCGCGGCACTGCTGCCGCGGCTCGTGCTGGTTCTCGCAGCCCTGCTGGCAACCCTGTTCGCCACGGCCTCCCCGGCCTCGGCACACGCCGCACTCACCGCGAGCGACCCCGCGGACGGGGCGGTGGTCGCCACGGCCCCCGCCCAGGTCACGCTCTCCTTCTCGGAGCAGGTCGCCCTGGGCGACGACTCCATCCGCGTGCTGGACCCGCAGGGCAAGCGCGTGGACACCGGCGAGCTGCGCGACATGTGCAGCGGGAGCACCGTCCGCTACGGCACCGCGCTGCACGCCGGTCTGCCTAACGGCACCTACACCGTTGCCTGGCAGGCCGTCTCCGCCGACAGCCACCCGATCGCCGGCGCCTTCACCTTCTCCATCGGAGCGCCCTCGGCCACCCAGGTCGCCCTGCCCACCGCCCAGGCGGGCGGCGGGCCCGTCGGCATCGCCTACGGGATCGCCCGCTACGCCGCCTACGCCGGCTTCGCCGTCCTCGTCGGCGGCGCCGCCTTCATCCTGCTGTGCTGGCGGCGGGGAGCGGCCGAGCGCCCGCTCCAGAAGCTCGTCGTACGGGCCTGGGTGACGCTGACGGCCGCCACCCTCGCGATGCTCGTGCTCCGGGCCCCCTATACGGGGACGGGAAGGTTCGCCGACGTCTTCGACCTCGAGGGTCTGAAGGCCGTCCTCGAGACCAAGACCGGTGCCTCGCTGATCTCCCGGCTGCTCCTGCTGGGCGCGGCGGCCCTGTTCATCGCGGTCCTGTTCGGCGTCTACGCACGCCGGCTGTCCTGCGCGGCCGCGACCGCACAGGACAGTGCGGCAGAGGACGTCAAGAAGGATGCGCAGGAGGCCGGGGACCTCGAGAAGGATGCGGAGCAGGCCGGGGACAGCGAGACGAGGGACACCAACGACCTCACCTTCGGCCTGGGCATCGGCGGGGCCGTGGTGTCCGCGGGTATCGCCGCCACCTGGGCCCTGTCCGAGCACGCCTCCACCGGCATCCAGCCCGGCATCGCCATGCCCGCCGACATCCTGCACCTGCTGGCCGTGGCCACCTGGCTCGGCGGGCTCGCCGCGCTGCTCGTCGCCCTTTACAAGGCCCCCGGGATCGAGCGGGCGGCCGTCCGGCGCTTCTCCCGGGTCGCCTTCACGAGTGTCCTGGTGCTTGCGGCCACCGGCACCTACCAGTCCTGGCGCCAGCTCGGCAGCTGGTCGGCACTGACCGGCACCTCGTACGGGCGGCTGCTGCTCCTGAAGATCGGCCTGGTCGCCGTCCTCGTCGGTATCGCGTACCTGTCCCGGAAGTGGACCGCGCGGCTCGCCGAGGCCCCCGCCGCCGGCATCGATGTTTCACGTGAAACAGCCACCGTCGCGGCCGATGTTTCACGTGAAACAGAGCCGGCGGCCGCCGTTCCCGCCGACCCGCGGCGAGCCGCCCAGCTCGCACGGCAGCGCGCCGCCCTCGAGAACGCCCGCGAGAAGCGGGTCCGTGACGCCGACCCGGACCGCGCGGGCCTGCGCCGCTCAGTCCTCGCCGAAGCCGGGGTCGCCATTGCCCTGCTCGCCGTGACCACGGTGCTCACCAGCACCGAGCCCGGCCGCACCGTGGAACGGGAAGCCTCCCGCGGCTCCGGCGCCACGGCGGTTCCCGACCGCGCCGTGAAGATCACCCTGCCGTTCGACACGGGCGGTCAGAACGGCAAGGGGAACGTCCGGCTCGAGCTCGACCCGGGACGGGTGGGCGCCAATACCCTTCACCTCTGGGCCGACTCCGGCGAGGGAACGCCGCTGGACCTCCCCGAGGTCAAGGTGGCCTTCACCCTCCCGTCGAAGGACCTCGGCCCCCTGCCCCTCCTGCCCGAACGTGCCGCACCCGGGCACTGGACGGCGTCAGGTGTCCAGCTCCCGCTCGCCGGCGAATGGCGCATCGACGTGACCGTCCGCACCTCCGACATCGACCAGACGACCGTCCAGAAGACCGTGAAGATCGGCTGACCCGCGTGACCCAGAGCCATTCCGACATCGAGATCTCCCGCCGACGCCTGCTGGGCACCGTCGGGGCCGCAGGAGCCGCCGGGCTCGCGCTGGGCGCCGCCGGCGGGACCCTCGCGCACTCCGCGCTCGCCGACTCCGGGGGCGGGTCCGCCTCCGGGACCGCCGCCCGCCTGTCCTCCCTCGGGGCCACCGAAGTCGCCTTCCACGGCGACCACCAGGCCGGGATCACCACGCCCCTGCAGGCCAAGGGGCACCTGGTCGCCTTCGACCTCGCCGCGGGAGCCGGCCGCACGGAGGCCACCGCACTGCTGCGGCGCTGGTCGGAGACCGCCCGTCGGCTGATGGCGGGCGAAACCGCCCCGACCGACGACACCGGCATCGCCCTCGACGCCGGTCCGTCCTCCCTGACCGTCACCTTCGGCTTCGGCCACTCCTTCTTCGAGCGCACCGGCCTCACCGCCCGGCGCCCCGCTGCCCTGGACCCGCTGCCGGACTTCTCCTCCGACCGGCTCGACGCCCAGCGCAGCAACGGCGACCTGTGGGTCCAGATCGGCGCGGACGACGGGCTCGTCGCGTTCCACGCCCTGCGCGCCCTCCAGAAGGACGCCGGGGAAGCCGCCCGCGTCCGCTGGCAGATGAACGGCTTCAATCGCTCCCCCGGTGCCACCGCTACCCCGATGACCGCCCGCAACCTCATGGGGCAGGTCGACGGCACCGGCAATCCCAAGCCCTCCGAGCCCGACTTCGACAAGCGGATCTTCGTGCCCGCGGCCGGCCCGGGGCCCGCCGAGCACGCATGGATGGCGGGGGGCTCGTACGCCGTCGTACGGCGCATCCGGATGCTCCTCGACGACTGGGACAAGCAGTCCCTCGCCCAGCAGGAGCAGGTGATCGGCCGGACCAAGGCCACCGGCGCCCCGCTGACCGGCGGCGGGGAGACCACCGAGATGGCACTCGACAAGATCGGCGCCGACGGCAAGCCGGTCATCCCGTCCAACGCGCACGCCCGCATCTCCGCCCCCGAGCAGAACGGCGGAGCGGCCATGCTGCGCCGTCCCTTCTCCTTCCACGACGGGATCGGCGCGGACGGTACGCCCGACGCGGGACTGCTCTTCGTCTGCTGGCAGGCCGATCCCCTGCGCGGGTTCGTCCCCGTCCAGCGCAAGCTCGACCGTGGTGACGCGCTGTCCGCCTTCATCCGGCACGAGTCCAGCGGCCTCTACGCGGTTCCGCCCGCTCCGCGCACCGGCGAGTACGTGGGGCAGCGGCTGCTCGAAGGGTGAACAGCGCCCCGGCGGGCGGCAGCCCGGCATTAGGCTGACCGCATGTCGGCCACCCGCTTCACGTATCTCGGTCCCGAGGGCACTTTCACCGAAGCCGCCCTGCGCACACTGCCGGAAGCCGCCACCCGGGAGCTCGTCCCGATGGTGTCGGTCCCGGCCGCCCTGGACGCGGTGCGCAACGGCGAGGCCGCTGCCGCCCTGGTGCCGATCGAGAACTCGGTGGAGGGCGGGGTCACCGCCACCCTCGACGAGCTGGCGTCCGGTGAACCGCTGATGATCTACCGCGAGGTGCTGCTGCCCATCGCGTTCGCGCTGCTGGTGCGCCCCGGCACCTCCCTTTCGGACGTCAAGACGGTCACCGGGCACCCGGTGGCCCAGCCGCAGGTGCGCAACTGGCTGCGGGCGAACCTGCCCGACGCGGCGTGGGAGTCGGCCGCCTCGAACGCCGACGGCGCCCGGCTGGTCCAGGAGGGCCGCTTCGACGCTGCTTTCGCGGGCGAGTTCGCCGCCGCCACCTACGGGCTGGTCCCCCTGGTCACCGAGATCCACGACGCGGAGAACGCCGAGACCCGCTTCGTGCTCGTCGGACGCCCCGCCCGGCCCGCCGCCCCGACCGGCGCCGACAAGACCTCCGTCGTGCTGTGGCTGGGCGACGACCACCCCGGTGCGCTGCTGGAGCTCCTCCAGGAGTTCGCCGTGCGGGGGGTCAACCTGATGCTGATCCAGTCCCGGCCGACGGGCCAGGGCATCGGCAACTACTGCTTCGCCGTGGACGCCGAGGGCCACATCTCCGACCGCCGCGTCAGCGAGGCACTCATGGGTCTCAAGCGCACCTGCCCGCAGGTCCGCTTCCTCGGGTCCTATCCGCGTGCGGGCGTCGCTCAGGGTGACGTCCGAACCCCGCGCCCGGGAACCTCCGACGGTGATTTCACGGCCGCCTCCGACTGGCTGACGCGCTGCCTCGACGGCCGGGCCTGAGCTTCGTCCACTGTCCACAGAGTTATCCACAGCCCGAGATGGAGACCTGGGGACAAGTCGACAGAGTGCCACGACAAGGTCGACAAATCGGTCGCAGGGCTCAGGTTTCGCGCTGAGGAGCGGAAGGTGAACGGCGTCACCCCCGTATCGCGGATCAACTCTTTGGGGCGAGTCATTCCCACCCGAATGAGTGTCTGAGGGTGGTTTGAACCTTGATTCGCTCCGACTCCCCGCCGTACGGCAATGATCTATTCCCGTGTCCACAGAGGGAGCGCACAGCCTGTGGATAAGATGTGGGGCCGGGCAATTCCTGTGGACAAAGAACGGCTCCGGCCCTGCTCAGGCCGTGCGCAGCAGCTGCCGATGTGCCCCCTTTCCGGGGAATGGGCCCGCTTTTATTGACCGCCTGAGATGGATCACTTCCGGCCAGCCGTCAAGAGTTATCCATTCGCGGCAATTAGGACATAGCGACACGCAGCGTGATATCGGTGTGATCCCAGGAAGCCCAGCCCGGTAGCCTGGAGGGGTGATTGACCTCCGGCTGCTCCGTGAAGACCCTGACCGTGTCCGCGCCTCGCAGCGCGCTCGTGGAGAGGACGTCGAACTCGTCGACGCACTGCTCTCCGCCGACGAGCGCCGCAGGTCCTCGGGCATGCGCTTCGACGAACTGCGCAATGAGCAGAAGTCGCTCGGCAAGCTCATCCCGAAGGCCTCCGCGGAGGAGCGGGCGGAGCTCCTGAAGAAGGCCGAACAGCTCAAGCAGGACGTCAAGGCGGCCGAGAGCGAGCAGAACGAGGCGGACGAAGCCGCCAAGCGACTGCTCCTCCAGCTCGGCAACATCGTCCACGAAGACGTCCCGGTCGGCGGCGAAGAGGACTTCACCGTGCTGGAGACGCACGGCACCATCCGCGACTTCGCCGCCGAGGGCTTCGAGCCCAAGGACCACCTCGAGCTCGGCGAGTCGCTGGGCGCCATCGACGTCGAGCGCGGCGCCAAGGTGTCGGGCTCGCGCTTCTACTACCTGACCGGCGTGGGCGCGCTGCTCGAGCTGGCGCTCGTCAACGCCGCCATCGCCCAGGCCACCGAGGCCGGCTTCATCCCGATGCTGACCCCGGCGCTGGTCCGTCCGCGCGCCATGGAGGGCACCGGCTTCCTCGGCCAGGCCGCGGAGAACGTGTACCACCTGGAGAAGGACGACTACTACCTGGTCGGCACCTCCGAGGTACCGCTCGCCGCGTACCACATGGACGAGATCATCGACGCCGACAAGCTGCCGCTGCGCTACGCCGGCTTCTCGCCGTGCTTCCGCCGCGAGGCCGGTACGTACGGCAAGGACACCCGCGGCATCTTCCGCGTCCACCAGTTCGACAAGGTCGAGATGTTCTCCTACGTCGCGCCGGAGGAGGCCGAGGCCGAGCACCAGCGCCTCCTGGAGTGGGAGAAGCAGTGGCTGACCAGCCTTGAGCTGCCGTTCCAGGTGATCGACGTCGCCACCGGCGACCTGGGCGCCTCCGCCTCGCGCAAGTTCGACTGCGAGGCCTGGATCCCGACCCAGGGCAAGTACCGCGAGCTGACCTCCGCCTCGAACTGCGACGGTTTCCAGGCCCGCCGCCTGTCGATCCGCTACCGCGACGGCAAGAAGACGCAGCCGCTGTCCACGCTGAACGGCACGCTGTGCGCCGTCCCGCGCACGATCGTTGCGATCCTGGAGAACCACCAGCAGGCCGACGGCTCGGTACGCGTGCCCCAGGTGCTCCGTCCGTACCTCGGCGGTCGCGAGGTCCTGGAGCCGATCACCAAGTGAGCCCGGCCCCGTTCCCGTACAAGCTCGTCGCGACCGATCTCGACGGCACGCTGCTGCGTGGCGACGACACCGTCTCGGAACGCACCCGTGAAGCGCTCGCCGCGGCCACCGCGGCGGGCGCGGCGCACATCGTGGTGACCGGCCGCGCCGTGCCCTGGACCCGGCACATACTGGACGATCTCGGCTACCAGGGGATCGCCGTGTGCGGGCAGGGGGCACAGGTCTACGACGCGGGCGCGCACCGGCTGCTGACGTCGGTGACGCTGGACCGGCAGCTCGCCGGTCTGGCGCTGTCGAAGATCGAGGCCGAGGTCGGTCCGCTGGCCCTGGCGGCCAGCCGGGACGGCGTGGACGGCGAGGTCCTGTTCGGGCCCGGCTACCAGGTGCAGGAGGGGCTGCCGGCCGTCTACCTGGAGGACACCGCCGCGGTGTGGACGGCCCCGCTGAACAAGCTCTACATCCAGCACCCGGACCTGGACGACGACACGCTCGTCAAGGCGGCCCGGGAGACCGTGGGCGGCCTGGTCGACATCGTGATGGCCGGACCCGGGATCGTGGAGATCCTGCCGCTGGGGCTGACCAAGGCCACCGGCCTCTCGTTGGCCGCGCGGCGGCTCGGAGTAAAGGCGGCGGAGACGATCGCCTTCGGCGACATGCCCAACGACATCCCGATGTTCGGCTGGGCGGCGCACGGCGTGGCCATGGCCAACGCGCACGCGGAGCTCAAGGCGGTGGCCGACGAGGTGACGACCTCCCATGAGGAGGACGGCATCGCGGTGGTCCTCGAGCGTCTGCTGGGCGCCGCCTGAGTCGTACGACACACGAGAGGTCCGGGGCAGCCCGCGCCGGACGGCGCGCTCGAAGTGGCTGCCCCGGACCTTTTGTTACTCCCCGCACGACTCACTCTGCCCCTGCCGGAAGCCCCGTACCAGCGAATTTCCGTGTGTCAGCCGTGGATCCGGCGGCGCCGCCAGTACGCCGCGGTCACGAGGGCCAGCAGTGGGCCCCACAGCAGCAGTGGCGCGTAGGACAGGGTGAAGAACCAGTAGCCGAAGCCCTCTCCCGGCGAGTCCGGGTTCGCCGCTATGACGTCGTTCCATGTACTCGCCCCGATCAGGGTGATCCCCGTGACGGCCGTGGCGCCCAGTGCGGCCGGTATCACGGCGGCGAGCGGTGGGATGCGTCGGCCGCCCAGCCACGGGATCCAGTGCGGTACGACCTCGCCCCAGCGCTGGACGAGGCCGAGGGAGAGCAGTCCCAGGGCCTCCTGGAAGGCGCTGAGTCCGAGCAGGTAGAGGGACCCCCAGCCCGGGTAGTTCGAGTGGTGCAGTTCATGGCCCGCGCCCCAGCCCACCGGAATGCCGACGGCGATCACGAGCCGCCAGACGCAGTTGGGCAGCACGGTGAGGGAGGCGGCCTTGGCCGCGAACCGCATGCGGCGCGAGGCGCCGGTGACGGGCGTGGTGTCGAGCAGAACCATCGTCGAAGTCCTTGTCCGGGGGCGTCGGTTGATGCCCCCAGCCTCGTGCGGCCGACCCGCCGGAACCATCCGCCGATCGGCCGGGCGTCCGCGGCTCGGAGGCGGACGGCTCTGCCGAACGGCAGATGGCCGGGCCCCGGCGGGCACTCGTAGGGTCGGCCCCATGACCCTGAACCCGCGTGCCGCGTATGCACCGTTGCTGGCATCGGCGACCGTCGTCTGCATGGGCGCCACGTTCCTGGGGGCGCCCGCCTCCTGGGTCCTACTCCTGGCATGCCTGCTGCTCCCGCTCCTCGCTCTGGTGGCCCGCTGGTCGCCGGTGCGGTCCGGGACCGTGACGGGTGCCCTGGGCGTGGCCGCGGTGATGCTGTGGCCGGTCCCGCTGGTGCGGACCGACGGCTCGTGGCTGGAGACCGCGGGTGCGGCTGCGTTCTGGGCGGTGCCTGCCTTCGGCGCGGTCGGCGCCGGATGCCATCTGCGCCGCCTGGCGGGCCGGGCGCGGCGGGCCGTCACGGACGCTCGGCGCGAACAGCAGCTGGCGCTGGCCCGCGACCTGCACGACTTCGTGGCGCACGATGTGTCCGCGATCGTGGTGCAGGCGCAGGCGGCGCGTTTCGTGGCCGCGCAGGACCCCGAGCAGGCGGTCCGTGCGCTGGAGCGGATCGAGGCGGCCGGGCTGAGCGCGCTGGAGTCGATGGACCGCACCGTGCACGCGCTGCGTGAAGCGGTTGGCGGTCCGACCGCTCCGGTACCGGGGCTGGCGCAGCTGCCGGCGCTCGTGGACCGGTTCGAGGGCGGAACGCTGGACGCCGACCCGGCAGCCGTGGGGGAGCTGTCGCGCGAAGCGGACACGACGGCGTACCGGGTGGCCGTCGAGGCCCTGACGAACGTCCGCCGCCACGCGCCCGGTGCGGTGGCGCGGGTGTGCGTACGCCGGGCCGGGCCGGACGTGGAGGTCAGCGTGACCAACTCGGCGGCCCCACGCGGCGTCGGCGCGTTGCTGCCCCGCAGACGGCGCGGCGGCACCGGACTGGCAGGGCTGCGCGGGCGGGTGGAGGCGGCGGGCGGGACGCTGCAGGCCGGAGCGGACGCGGACGGCGGATGGCGGGTTCGCGCGGTCTTTCCGGCACGGCAGCGCCCTCACGGGTGATCATGGCGGCGTGACCACACGCATCCTGATAGCCGATGACCAAGAGGACATCCGCAGCGGTTTCCGGCTGATCCTCGACTCACAGCCGGACATGACCGTGGTGGGGGAGGCGGCGGACGGGGAGAGGGCGGTGGCGCTGGCCCGGGAGCTGCGACCCGACGTGGTGCTGGCGGACATCCGGATGCCGCGCCTGGACGGGCTGGAGGTGACCCGGCTGCTGGCACCGCAGACGAGGGTCGTGGTGGTGACCACCTTCGACCTTGACGAGTACGTGCACTCCGCGCTGCGCCATGGCGCCTGCGGATTTCTGCTGAAGCGGTCGGGGCTGGCGCTGCTCATCGAAGGCGTGCGGGCGGCGATGGCGGGGGACACGCTGATCAGTCCGCAGATCACGGTGCGGCTGCTGAGCAGGATCGCCGAGGGAGGTCAGGCCGCCACTGCATCGCGGGCGCCGGTGCCGCATCCCCTGACCGACCGGGAGCTGGACATCGTAGGGCTGGTGGCGCGGGGGCTCACCAATGCCGAGATCGGTGCGGAGCTGTTCATCAGTGCGGGGACGGCCAAGACCCACCTCGCGAACGTCCAGGCGAAGCTCGGGGCTCGCAACCGGGTGGGGATCGCCGCGTGGGCGTGGGAGCACGGCGTGGCGAAAGCGGACGGCGGTTAGTCACGTTTCACGTGAAACAGGGGCCGTGTTTCACGTGAAACAACGTGCCGGGTGAGCGGCCAGGCGAGCAGGCCGACGGACAGCGCGATGGCGTGGCCCAGGTCGGTGAAGGTGCCGCCGGTGAGGAGGGGGATCCCGAAGAAGGCGACGGCGCCCGAGAGATACAGCCATCGCCAAGGGCTGGGGAGCCGGTAGGTGAGGACTCCCACGGCCGCCGCGAGTCCGTAACTGACGCCGATGTCGACGACATGGGTCATGCTGCGCGAGGCGCGGTGCTCCTCGATGGCCGTCAGGAGGACCTTCTGGCTGACCAGCGTGGCGACGATGTGGGCGGTCGTGACGATCACGAGCCAGCGCAGGGTGCCGAGCCAGCGTTCGACGGGGGCGTGGAACACCTCGAAGAGCACGGCGTAGAGGGCGAGCGAGGCCGGGTTCTCGATCCAGAAGGCGCTGCTGAGGAGCGCCCGGACGGGGTGCTTGACCAACTGGTGGATATTGCTGCTGTTGCGGTGGAGCAGGATGTGCTCGAGCCGGTCGGGGGCGATGACCACGATGATGCTGGTGATCGCGATGATCAGCAGCCAGATGTGCGTTCCGGGCGACGAGCGTATCCAGGACCGCAGGGGCCTGGACGGCTCGGGCTCGGTGTGGTCGATCATGCACCGATGATGACGCGCGAGACCGTGCCCCGCCTGGCCGGTGGGCCGGGCGGGGCACGGTGTACGGCAGTGCGCCAGGACCTACTCCTCGCCCGCCAGGGTGAGGCGGCGCAGCTTCTGGCCCGCGTAGAGGGTGGCACCGATGGTGACCACGGTGAGCAGGACGGCTGCCGTGGGCAGGCCGACGGTGGCGTCGACGTACCCCTCGCCCGCGACCTTCTCGGCCAGGGACAGGGCCCACTGCTGGACGCTGAGGGTCTTGGCGCCCGAGACCAGGCTGCCGAACAGCGATTCCCAGATCAGGGCGTAGACCAGGCCGAAGACCACCGCGTGCCGGCTGACGGTGCCCAGGAGCAGGAACAGCGCGCTGTAGGCGATCGAGGCCACGAGGGCCGCAACGGTGTAGGCGACGGCGATCTGCTGCCCGTTGCCGTTGAGGATGAAGCCGGCGATCAGGGTGGGGATCGCGGAGAACGCCATGGTGACGGCAATCGCAACGATCAGCTTGGTCATGATGATCGTCGGCCGCTTCACCGGCTTGGAGAGCAGGTAGACGATCGATCCGTCGTCGATCTCGGGGCCGATGGCGCCCGTGCCGGCGATGACACCGATCAGCGGGACCATCGTCGCCAGGGCGAAGCCGCCGAGCAGGTCGGCGGCGACCTTGTCGTCCACACCCGTGAGGGCGCGGACGGCGATCGCGATCAGGATCAGCAGGGCGGGCAGCAGGAACAGGATCAGCGCCCGGCGCCGGCCGAGCAGGGCCCGGTAGGTGAGCCGGGCAACGGTGGGGTCATACATGTGTGCCAGCTCCTTCAGGCCGCGACGAGGTAGGAGAAGACCGACTCGAGGGACTCGTCGGAAGGCGAGACCGTCAGCAGCCGGATGCCGTGCGCGCGGGCGACCCGCGGCAGCAGCTCGGTGAAGCGCCCGAAGTCGACGGCCTGGATGCGCAGGGCGCCTTCCTTCAGGTCGACCTCGATGCCGGCCGTGGACGGGTCGGCGATCAGGGCCGCGGCGAGGGCCCGGTCGTCGGAGGAGCGGACGAGGTAGCGGTGCGGGCGGTCCGTCATCAGGCGGCGGATCTTGCGGAAGTCTCCGGAGGCGGCGTGCCGGCCGGCGACGACCACCTCGATGTGGGAGGCCAGCTGCTCGACCTCCTCCAGGATGTGGGAGGAGAACAGGACGGTGCGCCCGTCGTCGCCCATCCGCCGCAGCAGGTCCATCAACTGCATGCGCTGGCGCGGGTCCATGCCGTTGAACGGTTCGTCGAGGAGCAGCACCGACGGGTCGTGGACCAGGGCGGAGGCCATCTTCACGCGCTGGCGCATGCCCTTGGAGTACGTGGAGATCTTGCGGTCCTGGGCGTACTCCATCTCGACCGTGGCCAGCGCGCGCTGGGCGTCGGCGTCGCCGAGCCCGTGCAGCTCGGCATTGGCGACGACGAACTCGCGGCCGGTGAGGAAGTCGTACATGGCCTCGCGCTCGGGCACGACGCCGATCTGCTTGTAGACCTGCTCGTTGCACCAGATCTGCGTGCCGTCGAGGGTGACGGTGCCCGTGGAGGGGGCCAGGAAGCCGCCCATCATGTTGATGAGGGTGGACTTCCCCGCGCCGTTGGGGCCGAGGAGGCCGGTGACGCCGGGACCGATGCGCATGGTCACGTCGTTGACGGCGACGACGTTCCCGAACCAGCGGGAGGTGTGGTCGATGTCGATGATGGTCACAGCCCGGCCTTCCGGTAGCGGGCCATCAGGGCGGCGTAGGAGCCGGCGATGAGGCCGAGGACGACGAGCAGGTAGACGACGCCGGTGCCGGCCGAGGGGCCTTCACCACCGGGGAAGGCGGTGGTGGCGCCGAGGAAGGCCGTCTGGACCCCGTCGATCAGGGTGATGGGGGAGAACAGGCCCATCCACTCGATGGCCCCCGTGTTCCCGGTGCTGTAGGCGATGCCCTGGACGGCGGTCACCGCGCCGTACGGGATCAGGAGCACGGCGATGATCGCCGCGACGCCGAACCCGCGGCGGGGGGTGAGCGCGGCCATGACCAGGCCGAGGCCCGCGAACAACAGCGACAGCAGCAGTACCGACACCAGTCCCTGCCCGAATCCCTTGGTCTGGTCACCGAAGTCGAACTTCGCCAGCAGCGAGCCGATCCACATGATCAGCAGCGGGGTGGCGGTGAGGATGAACAGGGCCGAGGCCATGGCCGCGAACTTGCCCACCACGTAGTCGACCCGCTCGATGGGCCGCGAGAAGTAGAGCGGGACGGTCTTGAAGCGCAGGTCCCGGGAGACCGACTGGGGTGCCTGGGCGGCGAGGTAGAGGCCGATGACCACCTGGGTGGTCAGGGCGTACGTCGTGTACTTGATCGGCAGGTCGGTGGAGCCGGGGATGTTGATGGCCACCGCGACGAGGATCAGCGCGGGAACGCACATCACCGCGAAGAGGATCATCGGCAGGACCTTGGACTTGGCGGACCGGCCGAGCCCGTAGGCGCCGCGCAGGGACTGCGAGAACAGCGACTTGCGGGCGTAGCCGCGGCCGAGCCGGGGCCCCTCGTAGGACCGGTAGCCGATGTTGTGGATCTGGGTCGAGGTGTCAGGCGCCATCGGAACCGGCTCCCTTCTGGTGGATGGACCGCGCGGGCTGGTCGTTCTCGCGGAAGACCTCCGCGATGTGGTGGCGGCGCTGCTCCATGCGGACCAGGCCGATGCCGAGGTCGGCGACGGTGTCGCGGACGAGGTCGTACGTCTCCTCGCCGGTGGCCTCCACCAGGAGGATGTGGCCGGCGCCGGGCAGGCCCTGCTCCGCGCCGGCGTGCAGGGTCAGGCCCGCCCCGGTGAGCGCCTTGCGCAGGGCGGCGGTGCCGTCCGGGTGCGCGTCGGAGTCGGTGACCTCGACCGCGAGGGTCGTGGTGATCTGGGTGAAGTCGCTGGTGGAGCTGGAGCGCAGCAGCTTGCCGCCGTCGACGACCACGACGTGGTCGCAGGTCCGCTCCAGCTCGCCGAGGAGGTGGGAGGTGACCAGGACGGAGATGCCGAAGTCGGTGTAGACGCGGCGGATCAGGCCGAGCATCTCGTCGCGGCCGACCGGGTCGAGCCCGTTGGTGGGCTCGTCGAGGAGGACCAGCTGGGGGTCGTGGACGAGGGCCTGGGCCAGCTTGACGCGCTGCTTCATGCCCGTGGAGTAGCCGCCGATGGGGCGGTAGCGCTCCTCGTAGAGCCCCACGTGGCGCAGGGTGTCGGCGGTCCGCTCACGGGCCGCGGTGGGCGGGAGCCCAGACATGCGGGCCATGTGGACGACGAACTCGGTGGCCGAGACGTCGGGTGGCAGGCAGTCGTGCTCGGGCATGTAGCCGACGCGTTCACGGATGGCGCTGCCATGCGTGGCGACGTCGAGGCCGAGCACGGCGGCGCTGCCCTCGGTGGCGGGGGACAGTCCCAGCAGGATCTTGATCAGCGTGGACTTGCCGGCTCCGTTGGCACCCACGAGGCCGGTCACACCAGGCCCGATGTCCAGGGAGAGCCGGTCGAGGGCGGTCACTCGGGGGTACCGCTTGCTCAGGCTTTCGGTCGCGATGACAGTCACGGCTTCGACGTTAGTGGCGCAGCTCCCGCGAATCGTCAGACCTTGAGCTGGATCCGGTCTCAGCCTTCAGGCGTACACGCCCTTACGGGAGGCTGATGGGGAGCGGCCGACTTTGTCCACAGGTCTGTGCACGGCCCTTGACGTGATCTCCAGTCATTGTCACATTCATCAGTGTCAACTTACGGGTACGTACGGCGACCGAGACGGGTGCTGACCATGGCAGGGGACGATTTTCGCGGGTTCAGGGAAGTGCAGCGCCTCTCCTACGAGTGCGCGGAGACCGTCGCCGCACAGCTGCGCCCCGGGATGACCGAGCGCGAGGCCGCGCGGATGCAGCGGGAGTGGCTGCGCGAGCGTGGGGTGCGCGACTGGTTCCACCTGCCGTTCGCCTGGTTCGGGGACCGCACCGCCTTCGTGAACTTCCGGATCCCGCTGCAGTTCTTCCCGACGAACCGGAAGCTGGAGCCGGGGATGCCCTTCATCCTCGACATGGCGCCGGTCTACAAGGGGTACGCGGCGGACATCGGATACTCGGGCAGCCTCGGACTCAATCCGGTGCAGGACCGGCTCATGTCCGATCTGCAGGCACACCGCACCCTGATCCTGGAGCAGGTGCGGGAGCGCCGCTCCCTGCGCGAGATCTACGAGAACGTCGAGCGGCTGATGACCCGGCAGGGGTACGCCAACCGGCACCGCGCCTACCCCTTCGGCGTGATCGCGCACAAGATCGACCGGGTCAAGGAGCGGCGCTGGTCCCCGACGGCGTTCGGGTTCGGCACCCAGTCCCTGAAGGGGCTGGCCTCCGACGCCCTGCACGGGCACCGTGAGGGATGGTCCCCGCTGTGGAGCCCCTACCACTTCTCCGACCACCCGCCGCAGCCCGGTCTGTGGGCGGTGGAGCCGCATCTGGGCTTCCGGGGCACCGGAGCGAAGTTCGAGGAGATCCTGGTCGTCACCGACTCCCGGGACCCCGAGGAGAGCGCGTACTGGCTGGACGACGATCTGCCGCACGTGCGGCGCTGGGCTGAGGAGAAGACGGCATGAGCGGCACGAACCGCATGAACGGAACGGGTACGGCAGGACCGGCGGGCGCACGCGAGCGCTGGGTGAGCACCGGCGGCGTGGAGCTGTGCGTGGCCGAACTGGGCGACACCGCCCAGCCCACCGTGATCCTGGTGCACGGCTATCCGGACAGCAAGGAAGTGTGGTCGGAGGTCGCCGAACGGCTGGCCGCACGCTTCCACGTGGTGCTCTACGACGTGCGCGGCCACGGGCGCTCGACCGCGCCGCAGCCGCTGCGGGGCGGCTTCAGCCTGGAGAAGCTGACCGACGACTTCCTGGCGGTGGCCGAGGCGGTCAGCCCGGACCGGCCGGTCCACCTGGTCGGCCACGACTGGGGCTCCGTACAGGGCTGGGAGTTCGCCACGGTCGCCCGTACCGAGGGCCGGATCGCCTCCTTCACCTCGATGTCGGGCCCCTCCCTCGACCACTTCGGGCACTGGATCAAGAAGCGGATGACCCGGCCCACCCCGCGCCGGGCGGCGCAGCTGCTGGGCCAGGGTGTGAAGTCCTGGTACGTCTACATGCTGCACACGCCCGTGCTGCCGGAGCTCGCCTGGCGCGGGCCGCTCGGCAAGCGCTGGCCGGCGCTCCTCGAGCGGCTGGAGAAGGTTCCGGCCGGCTCCTACCCGACGGCCTCCCTGCCCTCGGACGCGGCGCACGGGGCCTGGCTCTACCGCGACAACGTGCGGCCCCGCCTGCGCCGGCCCCGTCCGGACGCGTTCGCCCACGTGCCGGTGCAGCTGATCACCCCGACGGGGGACGCCTTCCTGTCCGAGCGGCTCTACGACGACCTGGAGCTGTGGGCCCCGGACCTGGTGCGCCGCACGCTGCCCGCCAAGCACTGGGTGCCCCGGACCCGGCCCGACCAGCTGGCCGCGTGGATCACCGATTTCGTTACCGCCCGGGAAGAGCCCGCCGCGCGGGCACCCGAGCAGAAGGCTCCGGGGAAGTACGCCGACCGCTTCGGCGGCCAGCTGGTCCTGGTCACCGGCGCGGCCAGCGGCATCGGCCGGGCCACCGCCTTCGCCTTCGCGGAGGCCGGAGCCCGGGTGGTGGCCGTGGACCGGGACGCCGAGGGCGCGGCGCGTACGGCGGACATGGCCCGCCTGATCGGCGCGCCCGAGGCCTGGGGCGAGTGTGCGGACGTCAGCGACGAGCAGGCCATGGAGAAACTGGCGGCGAAGGTGGCCGCGGAGTACGGGATCGTGGACGTCCTGGTCAACAACGCCGGAATCGGCCTGTCTGGGGCCTTCCTGGACACCAGCGCCGAGGACTGGAAGAAGGTCCTCGACGTCAACCTGTGGGGCGTCATCCACGGCTGCCGGATCTTCGGCAGGCAGATGGCCGAGCGCGGCCAGGGAGGGCACATCGTCAACACCGCCTCCGCCGCCGCCTACCTGCCCTCCAGAACCCTGCCCGCCTACAGCACCTCCAAGGCCGCGGTCCTGATGCTGTCGCAGTGCCTGCGCGCGGAACTCGCATCGAAGTCGATCGGTGTCTCCGCCATCTGCCCCGGCATCGTGAACACCAACATCACCACCACCTCGCGCTTCGCCGGAGTGGACGAAGCCGAGGAGAAGCGCCGTCAGGAACGCTCCTCGCGGCTGTACGGGCTGCGCAACTTCCCGCCGGAGAAGGTAGCCGACGCGATCCTTCGGGCCGTCGTCCGCAACGAGGCCGTGGTGCCGGTGACTCCCGAGTCCAAGGGGGCCCTGTGGATGTCCCGCTTCGCCCCGCGCGCCCTCAGGCGCCTCGCGAGGCTGGAGCCCAAGCTGTGACTGCCGGCTCGTACGTGATCAGCCCGCGCCGGGTGGCCTTCGACCGGAGGGCCACACCGCTGCACCGGACATCCGATGAGCCCACCGCCGACCCCGAGCCGGGCGGTCTGCTGCGCCATTCGCTCCGCGGACACAACCGGGTGGTTGCCAAGGTTCTGCTGCCCACGTGGAGAGAGCTCGGCACGGCCATATGCCGCTCCTTCCGGCGGTCGTACCATCCCTCGCAGGAGGGCTCGCTGCGCAGGGCGGTCGAGTACCCGGCGGCGTCACCCGCCGCCCGGGCCGCGGCGGGCGCGGTGGGCCGAGCCGCGATGTCGTAGGGAGCCGGGATTGTCCGATCAGGCGGTAGCCGAGTACCGGATCGAGGATCTGGCGCACCACAGCGGGGCGACGGTGCGCACGATCCGTGCGTACCAGGACCGGGGTCTGCTGCCGAAGCCGGAGCGCAGGGGCCGCTCCAACGTCTACCGGGCCACGCATCTGGCGCGGCTGCGCCAGATCGCGGACCTGCTCGACCGCGGCTACACCCTGGCCTCCATCAAGGAACTGCTGGAGGCCTGGGACGCCGGGCGCGGGCTGGGCGGCGTACTCGGCCTGGTCGCCGAAGTGCAGGGGCCGTGGACCGACGAGGAGGCGGCCCGCATCAGCCGGGAGGAGCTGAACGAGCGCTTCGGCGGCAAGCCCGACGACGCCGCGGTGGACGAGGCCTGCGAACTGGGGGTGCTGGAGCGGATCCCGGGGCGCCCGGACCAGTTCCTGGTGCCCTCGCCCCAGGAGCTGGCGGTGGCGGCCGAGCTGTACGCGGCCGGAGTACCGCTGTCGGCGATCACCGGGCACCTGCGGGAGCTGCGCGGGCAGGTGGAGCACATCGCCTCGCGGTTCCTGGAGTTCACCACCGAGCACGTCTTCGCCCGCTACCTCGGGCAGGTGCCCCCGACGGACACGGACGCGGCGGAGGCCGCGACGATGGTGCGGCGGCTGCGGCCGCTGGCTCAGCAGACCGTGGACGCGGAGCTGGCGCGGGCGATGCGGCTGTTCGCGACCCGGCACCTGCAACGGCACCTGGGAGCGGGCGGGCCCCCGCAGCCGTCGGGCCCCTCACCGGTGGCGCTCCCGGCCGGGACGGTACGGGCGGTGCAGGACCTCGTCGGTCCCGAACACGTGGCGGAGTTCGTCCGGGCCGCGACGGAGCGGGAGCTCCAGGCCCGGACGATGAACGATCTGGCGCGCCGGGCGAAGCCCGGTCGGTAGTCCACAGGGCGGATCACTCGTTTGCCGTCAAAACCAGCCCAAACGGCTGTGGACAAGTGCCGTTTTCCTGTGGGCAACAGGGGCTGTCAGCTCAGCCGATGGCCTCGTACGCGGCCTTGGCGGAGGTCGTCCCCTCCACCGGGCCGGGCCCGGCCAGGGTCTCCACCGGCAGGGGCTTCACCGACCGGGAGGTCCCGTACAGCAGCCCGGCCAGGGCCACTCCGAGGATCCCGCCGATCAGCTGGGCCGCGACGAAGCCGGGCAGCGACTGCGGGGCGATGCCGGTGAAGGAGTCGGTGAAACTGCGCCCGATGGTGCCGGCCGGGTTGGCGAAGGAGCCGGAGGAGGTGAACCAGATCGCGGCGGCGATGTACGCGGCGACGGCGGCCGGGACGAGCCTGGGGCGCCCGATGCGGCCGAGGCCCTGGATGACGAGGACGAGTCCGGCGGTGGCGACGACCTCGCCGACGAGCAGGTGGCCGCCGTCGCGCACCTGGGTGGCGAACGTGCCGGGGGTCCGGCCGAACATGGCTTCCGCGAGGACCGCCCCGCCGATGGCCCCGGCCGTCTGGGCCACGGCGTAGACCAGCGCCTCCCGGCCGTCGACCCCCTCCCCGCCGGTACGGCGGGACCACCAGGCGGTGAGGGTGACCACCGGGTTGAGGTGGGCACCGGACAGCGGCCCGAAGAGGGTGATGATCAGGCCGAGGCCGATGGCGGAGGCGGCCGAGTTGGCGATCAGGGCGACACCGGTGTCGCGGCTGAGCGCGGCGGCCTGGATCCCGGATCCGATCACGACCACCAAAAGACCGGCCGTGCCGATCAGCTCGGCAGCCGCACGGCGTGGCAGAGAGGTATGGGCTGTCATGGTTTCTCCCCCTGGGCAGAAGTGGCAGCGGAAAATGTATTCCGTATCTTGGAATAGTGGTAGAGGGTGTCCACCACCGTCGCCACCCCGAAAATCGCTGCCGGAAGGCCGCCCGACCGGGCACGCTGGGGCCATGGACGACAGACGCACCGTGAAAGTGTCCAAATACGTCTCGAAACACCTGCGGCATCAGCCGGAACGCATCGGACTGGTGCTCGACGCCCACGGCTGGGTGGAGATCGACGACCTGCTGCGCGCGGCCGCCACCCACGGTTTCGCCTTCAGCCGCGCCGAGCTCGACCACGTCGTGGCCGCCAACGACAAGCAGCGCTTCGCCGTCGACGGCACCCGGATCCGCGCCAGCCAGGGCCACACGGTGGCCGTGGACCTCGGTCTTCCGGAAGCCGATCCGCCCGCGTACCTCTACCACGGCACCGTCGCCGCCGCGCTGGACTCGATCCGCGCCGAGGGCCTGCGCCCGATGGCCCGCCACCACGTGCACCTGTCCCCCGACCGGGAGACCGCGACCCGGGTCGGCGCACGACGCGGCCGGCCCGTGGTGCTCAGCGTGGACGCAGGGGCGATGCGCGCCGCCGGGCACGTCTTCCGGATCAGCGCCAACGGGGTGTGGCTCGTGGACGCCGTACCGCCCCGGTTCCTGCGCTTCCCGTAGGACGTCGGGCCTGCCCTCCGGGCGGGAATTCGCACCGCGATTGTCGGACCATCCGCCTAATCTGTTGCCCACTCCGGGATCTGTGAGGGGGGGACCTCGCGATCGCCGAACCATCCCGTACGTACGCGAGGTGACGCCCCATGACGTCCACACCCCACACCTTCCAAGTCGATCTGCGCGGCCTGGTCGACCTGCTCTCCCACCACCTCTACTCGAGCCCCCGCGTCTACGTCCGCGAGCTCCTGCAGAACGCCGTGGACGCCGTCACCGCCCGTCAGACCCTCGACCCGCAGGCCGTGGTCCGCATCAGGCTGACCGCTTCCGGCGGCCGCGTGACCATCGAGGACAGCGGCATCGGCCTCACCGCCGCCGAGGCCCACTCGCTCCTCGCCACCATCGGCCGCAGCTCCAAGCGGGGCGGCGAGCACGGGCTGGAGGCGGCCCGTCGGGAGTTCCTCGGCCAGTTCGGGATCGGCCTGCTCGCCTGCTTCGTCGTGGCCCGCCAGATCCGCGTCGTCACCCGCTCCGCCCGCGACCCCCTGGCCGCGCCCGTCGAATGGCTGGCCACGGACGACGGTTCGTACACCGTGCGCGAACTGCCGCACGAGGCCCGCCCGGAGCCCGGTACCACCGTCGTCCTCGAGGCCCGCCCGGGCGCCGACGAATGGACCGTTCCGGCCAAGGTCGAGCAACTGGCCCGCGACTACGGCTCCCTGCTGCCCTACGACGTCACCTTCCACGACGGCGAGGGCGGCGAACCCCGTTCCGTCACCGACCGACCCGCCGTGTGGGACCGGCCCTTCGCCACCCCCGCTGCGCGGCGCGTCGCCCTCGCCGGGCACTGCGCGGAGGTCTTCGGCTTCACCCCCCTCGACAGCATCGACCTCGACCTGCCGCTCGCCGGAGTGCGCGGCGTGGCGTACGTCCTGCCCGAGCCGACCAGCCCCGCCCACCGCGCCGGACACCGCGTCCACCTCAAGGGCATGCTGCTGACCGACCGGGCCGACAACCTGCTGCCGGACTGGGCGTTCTTCGTCCGGGCCGTCCTCGACACGGACACGCTGCGGCCGACCGCCTCCCGCGAGAACCTGTACGACGACGAGACCCTGGCCGCCGTACGGGACGCCCTCGGTGCCCGCGTCCGCAGCTGGCTCGCCGAGCTCGCGGCGAGCGACCCGGAGCGGCTGGCCGCCTTCCTGAGCGTCCACCACCTCGGTGTGAAGTCCATGGCCCGGCACGACCCCGAGCTGCTCGGCCTGATGCTGCCCTGGCTGCCGTTCGAGACCAGTGACGGACCGATGAACCTGGAGCAGTTCGCGGCCGCCCACACCGAGGTCCACTTCACGCGCACCGTGGAGGAGTTCCGCCAGATCGCCCCGATCGCCGCGGCCCACGGCCTCGGCATCATCAACGCCGGCTACACCTACGACGCGGACCTGCTGGCCCTGCTGCCGTCCGTACGGCCCGGTCTGAAGGTCAGCGAGCTGGACGCCGGAGCCGTCACCGAGCGGCTCGACCCGGTGCCCACCTCCGCCGAACTGGCACTCGCCCCCTTCCTCGCCACCGCACGCACCCGCCTGCAGCCGCAGGGCTGCGACGTGGTGCTGCGCGCCTTCCAGCCCGTCTCCGTCCCCGCGCTCTACCTCGACGACCGGCAGGCACGGCAGGAGCGGGACCGGACCGCCGCACTGGAGAGCGCCGACTCCCTGTGGACCGGCATCCTGGGCGCGCTGCGCGGCTCCGCGCCCCGCGCCCGCCTCGTCCTCAACCACAACAACCCGCTCGTCCGCCGGATCTCCGCGCTCCCCGACCAGGCGCTGACGGGCACCGCCGTCGAATCGCTCTACGGGCAGGCCCTCCTTATGTCCCAGCGGCCGCTGCGTCCCGCCGACTCCACCCTGCTCAACCGGGCCTTCCTCGGGCTCCTGGAATGGGCGACCCACTCCACCGGAGACCAGGGAGACCCGAAGTGACGAGGCTGACCCGCCAGGAGATCGAGCAGGGACTCGCGGAGAACCGCGAAGCCCCGGGCGGCACCGCCCGCAACGCGCACGCCGAGGCGCTGGTCGCCGCCGCCGAGGCGAACGGCGACCGCGCGCTGTTCCGGGAGACCCTGGACAACCTGATCAACGCCTATCTGTGGAGCTCCGAGTCCTCGAAGCTGCTGGTGCCCTTCGCCCGGCTGCTGCAGGAGTACGACAAGGAACCCGGCGCCTTCTCCGAATGGGACGCGCACTCGCTGTTCTGGCAGTTCAAGTGGGTGGCCTCGGCCATTGCGGATTCCCCCGGGGTTCCCCTGGCGTCGGCCGCCGGCTGGCTGGACGAGATGGAGCGGCGCTACCGGATCGCGGGCTACAGCGAGCGGCCCGTACGGGAAGCCGAGCTGTGGCTGGCCGACGCGAGCGGCGACGACGAGCGGGCGGAGCAGGCTTTCGAGCGCTGGCTGGCGGCCGAGCGCGACGACATGAGCGACTGCCGCGCCTGCGAGCTCAACGGCCAGGGCCAGTACGCCGTCCTGCGCGGCCACGACGACCGGGCCCTGGAGATCTGGGCGCCGGTACTGGCGGGTGAGAACTCCTGCGCCGAGGAGCCGCACCGGATCCTGGCCACCTCGCTGCTGCCGCTGCTGCGGCTCGGCCGGTCCGACGAGGCCCGCTCGCACCATCTGCGCGGCTACCGCCTGGCCCGCGGCAAGGAGAGCCTGCTGCCGTCGGTCGCCAAGCACATCGAGTTCTGCGCGCTGACCGGGAACGAATCGCGCGGCCTGGAGATCCTGGCCGAGCACGCCTCCCACGTCGGTCCGCTCGCCAATGCCGACGACCAGCTGGCCTTCCACGGCGGCATCCTCGTCCTGCTGCGGCGGCTCGTCGAGCTGGGACACGGGCAGAGCCCGGCCGTCCCGTACGCCGGCACGCCCCACACCGTCTCCGAGCTGTACGCGGTGCTGCACTCGGGCGCGCTCGGCATCGCCCTGCAGTTCGACGCCCGCAACGGGACCACCCGGGTCTCGGACCGGTTCCTGGCGCGGATCGGTCGGGAGCCCGTGGTCGGCCACCTCCCGCTCGGGGTGCGCAGTGCGCCGCTCGGGCAGCCCCTCGACGCCGCCGCTCCCGCCGCTCCCTCGCCGTCGGCCCCGGCGCCCGCCGGGTTCGCCGAGCTGGTGGAGCGTGCCCGACGGGCGCGTGACCTGGGGCATCCGGGCGCCGATGCGCTGTGGGACGAGGTGGCGGTACGAGCATCCGCGGAGCCGGACGCCGACCCGCTGGTCGCGGCCGACCTGGCCGACCACCGGGCACTGGCCGCGGCGAAGCGGGGTGCGGTGGAGGCGCCCGAGCTGCTGACGGCGGTGCGCGAGGGCTACCGGGCGCTCGGCCGGCCCGAGCGCGCGGCGCTGGCCGACCTGCGGCTGGCGAGCGTGGCCGCGCAGTCGGGCGCCGCACCCGCGGAGATCAGGAGGCTGCTCGCGGCGGCCCTGCGGGCGGCGCAGTCGCTGGATCCCACGGAGCCGCTGCGCGCCCGTCGGCTCGCGCTCGCCGAACTGACGGCGATCCGCGTGGAGTCGTACCTGCGCTCGCTCGAGACCCCGGGGGATGCGCCGCACGCGCACGGTCACGTCGAGCTGGCGGCCGAGCTGACCGCGTTCATCGTCGACCACGAGGCCGACGCGGCGGATCTCGCGGCGGAGGCCGAGGAGATGCTGGGACGGATCGCGCTGTCCCAGGGCGACCCGGAGCGGGCCGTCACCTTGCTGGCGGCTGCCGCGGTACGGGCGGTCGCGGCGGGCCGGTCGTGGCAGGCGGTGGACGCGCTGGTGCTCCGGGCCGGGGTACTGCTGCGGCTGGACCGGCCCGAGGAGGCCGAGCAGGCGGCGCGCTCCGCACTGGAGCACGCCGCCGAGGTGACCGACGCCGATGCGCAGGGCGTCGTACGGCTGACGCTCGCGGACATCCTGCTGCGGCGGGGGGAGGCGGCGCAGGCCGCGGAGCACGCGCTGACGGGAGCCCACTGGTTCGATCAGGCCGGGCTCACCGCCGACGGCGGGGCGCAGGTCCGGCTGGTCCTCGCCCGGGCGTATGCGCAGGACGGGCGGACCGCCGAGGCGGCGGAGGTGCTGCAGTCCGCCCTGCCCGATCTGCTCGAGCACGGCGAGGAGCAGGTCGTTTCCGCCCGGGAGTTCCTGGGGGATCTGCTGCGCCGGCTGAACGAGCTCCGGCCGGCGGCGGAACAGTTCCTGCTGGCGGCGGAGACGGCCAAGGGATGGGAGGATCCGCGGCCGCAGGCCCGCCTCGCCCAGTCGGCGGCCGACACCCTGTCCGACGCGGGGCTGACCACGGAGGCGGTCGCAGCCTACGAGCGGGCCCTCGAACTGCACCGTCTGACCGGGGAGGAGCCGGTCGCCGAGGTGCGTGTGCTGCGCTCCCTGGCCTGGCTGGGGCTGCGCGCGGCCGTCACCGACCCGGCCGTTTCGCGGGCCCGGACCTTGATGGACGAGGCGACCGGCGTCCTGGAGGCCGCCTTGGCGGAGGATCCCGGGGCTGCGCACCTGCGGGCCGAGCTGGCCCAGACCTGGCACCAACTGGCCCAGGTCCTCGATCGGCACGTCACCGCACAGACGGAACACTTCGACGAGGACGAGGACGAGGAGGAGGACAAGGGCGAGCAGGAGGGCGAGCGCGGGGGCGAAGGCGAGGGGGCGCCGGAACCGCTGGGCGAGGCGGAGATCGAGGCGCTGCGTCTTGAGGAGATCGACCTCTGGGACCGGGCTGCCTCCGCCTACGCGGAGCTCGGCCCGGACCACCTGCGGGACCGGTTGCAGTGCGTGAACAATGCTGCGTGGACGGAGCAGGAACGGGGCCAGGCGGATGCGGGAGCCGCACGGGTCGCCGCACTGATCGACGAGGTCAAGGCGATGCCCGAGAGCGAGGTGCCCGACTGGCTCCTGCCGGCCGCCGAGCGCCTGTACGCGCAGCTCACCGCCTGAACCGGGCTCGGCCGGTCGTCGCCGCCCCCGCCGAGGGGTGGCGGCGACGACCGCCGGAGCGGGGCATCAGCCGTTCAGCTGGGCCTGCGCCTCCAGGGCGATCTTCTCGAAGACGGACTCGTCCGCGGCGAAGTCGGAGTCCGGGATCGGCGCGTGGATCACGAGCTCGGTGAAGCCCAGCTCGAGGTGACGGCCCGCGAAGTCGACGAACGCGTCCACGGACTCGAGCACCGTGTTCCGCTCGGGCGTGAAGCCGGTCAGGAGGATCTTCTCCATCGGCCCGAACTCGCGCCCGGCCTCCGCGAAGGCCTTCTCCAGCCGTCCGACCTGCCCGCGCAGGGCCTCCAGCGACTGCTCGGGCGTGCCGTCCTCGAAGAGCTTCGGGTCACCCGTGGTCACCCAGGCCTGCCCGTGCCGGGCGGCGAGCCGCAGGCCGCGCGGGCCCGTGGCGGCCACCGCGAACGGCAGGCGCGGCCGCTGCACACAGCCGGGGAAGTTGCGGGCTTCCTCCGCGGAGTAGAAGGCGCCCTGCGAACTCACCGCGCCCTCGGTCAGCAGCGTGTCCAGCAACGGGACGAACTCGGCGAACCGGTCGGCCCGCTCGCGCGGGCTCCACGGCTCCTGGCCCAGCGCCGTCGCGTCGAAGCCGTTGCCGCCCGCGCCGATACCGAGGGTGACGCGGCCGCCGGAGACGTCGTCCAAGGTAATGAGCTCCTTGGCGAGGGTCACGGGGTGGCGGAAGTTCGGCGAGGTGACCAGCGTCCCCAGACGCACCCGATCGGTGGCCCCGGCCGCCGCGGTCAGGGTGGGCACGGCTCCGAACCACGGCCCGTCGCGGAAGCTCCGCCAGGACAGGTGGTCATAGGTGTAGGCGGTGTGGAACCCCAGCTGATCTGCCCGGACCCACTGATCGCGGCCCCCTTCGTGCCATCGCCGTACCGGGAGGATCACCGTGCTCAGACGCAAACTCATGCGTTCGAGACTACGTCGGTTCCGATGTTTCACGTGAAACACGAGCGGCCCCCGGGACGGGGCGACCCGTGTTTCACGTGAAACACGGGCGGACCGGAGACGAGACGACCCACCGTGGTCCGGCCGGTCGCGGGTGATGGGCGAAGATGGGGCGGTGACCTCGGCTCCCCAGTGCCCGGACGGGCCCCTCCCCACTCCCCGGCTCATCGCCACCGACCTCGACGGCACCCTGCTGCGCGACGACAAGTCCGTCTCGCTGCGCACCGTGGCCGCACTCGCCGCCGCCGAGGAGGCCGGCATCGAGGTCTTCTTCGTCACAGGACGGCCCGCGCGCTGGATGGATGTGGTCAGCGACCACGTCCACGGCCACGGCCTCGCGATCTGCGCGAACGGCGCGGCCGTCGTGGATCTGCACGCCGGGCGGGAATTCGTCCAGGTCAGAGCCCTTCCCCGAGCTGCTGCCCGAACCGTGGTGGACGCCCTGCGGAACGCGGCACCCGGCACCTCCTTCGCGGTCGAGCTGACCACCGGCATCAACTACGAGCCGGCGTACCCGCCCTTCTTCAAGGACCCCGGCGCCCATGTCGCGGTCGCCGAGAAGCTGCTCGCGCAGGACATGGACGAGAGCGCCGCCCCCGTACTCAAGCTGCTCGCGCACCACCCCGAACTGGCCCCGGACGAGTTCCTCGCCCTGGCCCGCTCGGCGGCCGGAGAGTACGCCTCGATCACCCGCTCCAGTCCGACCGCCCTGCTGGAGATCAGCGGACAGGGAGTCTCCAAGGCGAGCACGCTGGCGCTGTGCTGCGCGGAGCGGGGCATTTCCCCCGCCGAGGTCGTCGCCTTCGGGGACATGCCCAACGACGTGGAGATGCTCAGCTGGGCGGGCACCTCCTACGCGATGGGCAACGCCCACCCGGATGTGATCGCGGCCGCCTCCGGCCGTACGACCGCCAACAACGAGGACGGGGTCGCCGTCGTCATCGAGCGCATCCTGGCCGACCTGATCGCCCAGCGGCAGCACAAGCGCCCCGCGGGGCAGGCACCCCAGGACCCTCAGGACCGGAGCGACCCGCAGGACCGGAGCGACCCGCAGGCCTGGCGCGGTCCGCACGACCGGAGCGGCTCGCGGGACTGGAGCGGCTCGCGCGACTAGATCGGCTCGCGGGACTACAGCGGGGCCTCCCACACCAGGGTGGTCCCGCCGCCGTCCTCGCCGATACCGGGGCCGTACGAGCTCGTGCCCCCCAGGGACTCGGCCCGCCGGCGCAGATTGCGCAGCCCGCTGCGCCGCCCGCCCTCGGGGATGCCCACGCCGTCGTCGGCGACCTCCAGCCGGACGCCGGGGCGCCCGTCCGCCAGCGTGACGGTGGAGTCCAGGACCACCTCGATCCGGGAGGCGACGGCGTGGCGGAAGGCGTTGGACAGGGCCTCGCGCAGGGCGGCGATCAGGTTCTTGCCCACCAGTTCGCCGACGACCGCGTCGATCGGGCCGAGGAAGCGGTGCGCGGGCTTGAAGCCCAGCGGTACGGCAGCCATGTTGATCTCCCTCAGCACCCGGGTCCGCAGCCCTGAGGGAGCCTCGGCTGGGCCCTGCTGGAGCGCGAAGATCGCCGTACGGATCTCCTGGATCGTCACGTCCAGCTCGTCCACGGCCTTGCCGACCCCGTCGCGGACCTCGGGCACGATGGACCGGCGCTGGGCGCCCACCAGCATCATCCCGGTGGCGAACAGCCGCTGGATGACCAGGTCGTGCAGGTCCCGGGCGATCCGGTCGCGGTCCTCGAACACGGCGAGGCGTTCCCGGTCGCGCTGCGCCTCGGCCATCATCAGCGCGAGCGCGGCCTGCGAGGCGAACTGCGTGGCCAGGGTCCGCTCGGCCTCGCTGAACGGCCGGGTACCGCGTGCCCTCGGCGTGACCAGGGCCCCCAGCACCCGGCCGCCACTGTGCAGCGGCAGCATCATGCAGGGGCCGTACTGGCTGGTCATCTCGCTGGCCATGCGCGGGTCGGACGCCGCGTCGTCCACGAAGACCGGCTCGCCCTGGAGAAGCCTGTGCACGACCGGGCTCTCGGCCGGGATCACCACACCGAGCGAGGTGGCCGGGTTCTCGGCCGAGACGGCGACGATCTCCATCCCGCCTTCCTCGGCCGGCAGCATGACGATCCCTGCGGAGGAGTCGGCCAGGCGGCGGGCCTGCTCGGCCACCACCGTGAGGGCGTCGTCCGCGTCCCCGCCGGACAGCAGGGCCGTGGTGACGGCCACCGAGCCGTCGATCCAGCGCTCCCGCTGGGTGGCGGCCTCGTACAGCCGGGCGTTGCCGATGGCGATGCCCGCCTCGGTGGCCAGCACGCGGACCATGTGGACGTCGTAGTCGTTGAACGGGCCGCCGCCGTTCTTCTCGGCGAGGTACAGGTTCCCGAAGATCTCCCCCTGGACCCGGATCGGGACACCGAGGAACGTCTTCATGGTCGGGTGGTGCGCGGGGAAGCCCGCCGAGCGCGGATCCTTCGTCAGGTCCTCGAGCCGGACGGTGTCGGAGTGCGAGATCAGCGCCCCCAGCAGGCCCCGTTTCCCGTCCGGACGGTGACCGATCTTCTTGGCCAGCTCGGAGCTGACCCCGAACGTGACGAAGTCCGAAAGTCCGCGGCCCTCCATGTCGACGACGCCGATCGCCGCGTAGCGGGCGTCCGCGAGCTCGGCCGCGGTCTCACAGATCCGGTCGAGCGTGGAGTGCAGTTCAAGCCCGGTACCGACCGACCTCATGGCCTCCAGCAGCTGCGGGACGCGGGCCGTGAGCTCGGTGGACAGGCCCTGCAGACTCCGGGTGGCCTGGGTGGCGGCCTCCAGCGGGTCCGGTGTTCCCGGTGATGCGTCCGGCGGTTCCTTGGACTCCTGCACTGACATGCCCTTGAGACTAGTTAGTCCCGTTTAGCGGGGAAAGTCGGCACGGACAAGGCCGGCCGCGGTCGCGTCGGCCTCCCTCTCCCGCTCCAGCAGCCGCCGCAGCGGACCCTCGGCAGCGGCCAGCTCGGCGTACGCCCCGCGCTGGACGACCTCTCCGCCGTCGAGCACGAGCACCTCGTCGACCGCCTCCAGCCCGGCCAGCCGGTGCGTGATCAGCACGGTGGTACGGCCCTCGGTGGCCGCCAGCAGATCCGCCGTCAGCGCGTCCGCCGTGGCCAGGTCCAGGTGCTCGGCCGGCTCGTCCAGGACCAGCACGGGGAAGTCCGCGAGCAGCGCCCGGGCCAGCGTCAGGCGCTGGCGCTGGCCGCCGGAGATCCGCTCGCCGTGCTCGCCGACCAGGGTGTCGAGGCCGTCCGGGAGTCCGTCGGCCCATTCCAGGAGCCTCGCCGCGGCCAGCGCCTCCCGCAGCTCCTGCTCGCTCGCGCCGGTCCGCGCCAGCCGCAGGTTCTCCCGTACCGAGCTGTCGAAGAGGTGCGCGTCCTGGGCACAGAGCCCCACGAGCGCGCGGACGTCGTCGCCGTCGAGGGCGCACGCGTCGGTCCCGCCCACGGTGTACGTGCCGTCGCGCGGGTCCAGGAAGCGCAGCAGGACCTGCGCGAGGGTGGTCTTGCCGGAGCCCGAGGGGCCCACGACGGCGATGCGCCGGCCGGCTTCCAGGGCCAGGTCCACACCCCGCAGGGCGTCCCGCTCCTGTCCGGGGTGGCGTGCGGTGAGCCCCGTCAGCCGCAGCGGGAAGGGCGAGCCGGGCGCCTCTGCGGGCCGCTGCGGCTCGGCGACCGGAGCCGGGGCGTCGATGACCTCGTAGACCCGCTCCGCGCTGCGGCGCACCCGCTGGCGGTACTGGACGGCGAGCGGAAGACCGTTGACCGCCTCGAAGGCGGCGAGCGGTGTCAGTACGGCGACCGCCATGGCCACCCCGGAGAGCCGTCCGTCGTGTACCGCTGTCGCGGCCGCGGCCGCCGCGGCCACCACGGTCAGCCCGCACACCAGGGCGGCCAGCCCGCCGCCCAGCCCGGCGGCGGCCGCGCCGCGCGCGGCGATCCGCGTCAGCGCGCCGTCGCTCGCGCGGGCCCGGTCCTTGCGGTCCTCCAGCGCCCCGGCGACGGTCAGTTCCGCGGTGCCGGTGAGCAGATCGGCCACCCGCGTGGCGAGTTCACCCCGGGCGGGCGCCAGCCGGCGCTCCGCACGTCGCGCGCAGGCCCCGCTGACGAGCGGAACGCCCACGCCGGCGGCGAGCAGTCCGACGGCGAGGGCGGCTCCTGCCTCCGGCAGCAGCCAGGTGGTGAAGGCGACCGAGCCGGTGCCGACGAGCACCGCGGTCCCGACCGGCAGCAGCCAGCGCAGCCAGTAGTCCTGCAGTGCGTCGGCGTCGGCCACCAGCCGGGTCAGAAGGTCCCCGCGCCGGTGCTCGCGCAACCCGGCAGGGGCGATGCGCTCCAGCCTCCGGTACACGGTGACCCGCAGGTCGGCGAGCATCCTCAGCACGGCGTCGTGCGAGACGAGGCGCTCGGCGTACCGGAAGACCGCGCGGCCCATTCCGAAGGCGCGAGTGGCGGTCACGGCCACCATCAGATAGAGCACGGGAGGCTGCTCGGAGGCCCGCGAGATCAGCCAGCCGGACACGGCCATCAACCCGACGCTGCACCCCACGGCCAGCGCCCCGAGCAGCAGGCCGAGCCGGAAACGGCCCTGCCATGCCCTGGCCACGTCCCGTACCCGGCGCAGCGGATCGCTCCCGCCCGAGTCCGTCCCGCCCCCCGTGCGCGTCCGCTCGGGTGCGGCGCCGAGCATCCACTCCCCGGCGTCGGCCGAGGACGGGACGGGAGTCCCGGGCCGGGCGGCGGTGGGCCGGGGGAGCGGCGCGCGGGCCGTTCCCGCCCCGGCGATCGGGACCACGCGGTCGGCGATGGCGAGCAGCGCCGGCCGGTGCACGACCAGCAGGACGGTCCGGCCGACGGCCAGCCGCCGGACCGCGTCCACCACCGCTGCCTCGGTCTCGCCGTCCAGCGCCGCGGTCGGCTCGTCCAGCAGCAGCACGGGCCGGTCCGCCAGGAACGCCCGGGCGAGCGCCAGCCGCTGCCGCTGCCCCGCGGACAGTCCCACACCGCCCTCACCGAGGGGGGTGTCCACCCCGAGCGGCAGTGCTGCCACGAACTCCCACGCCCCCGCGTCCCGCAGGGCGCGGGTCACATCCGCCTCGCAGGCGTCCGGGCGGGCCAGCCGTACGTTCTCCCCGATCGTCCCGGCGAACAGGTGCGGGCGCTGCGGCACCCACGCCACCCGCTCCCGCCACTGCTCCTGCGACAGCTCGGAAAGATCGGTTCCCGCGATCCGAACCCGTCCCGCACTCGGGGCCACGAACCCCAACAGCACCTGGAGCAGGGTGGACTTCCCCACCCCGCTCGGGCCGGTCAGAGCCACGCACTCCCCCGGTCCGACGGTCAGCGAGACGGGTCCGGGCGAGTCCTCAGTGCGGCCTTCGTGGCGCACGGCCACCCCGTCGATCTCGATGCGCAGGGGAGTGCCGGTCGGGAGGGCGGCTCCGCCGGCCGGCCGCGGGACGGGGGTCTCGAGGACTTCGAAGATCTCCTCGGCGGCCGCGAGCCCCTCGGCGGCCGCATGGTACTGCGCGCCGACCTGCCGCAACGGCAGGTACGCCTCGGGCGCCAGGATCAGGATGACCAGTCCCGTATAGAGGTCCAGCTCGCCGTGGACCAGCCGCATGCCGATGGTCACCGCCACCAGCGCCACGGACAGGGTCGCGAGGAGTTCCAGCGCGAAGGAGGACAGGAAGGCGATGCGCAGGGTCCGCATCGTCGCGCGCCGGTAGTCGTCGGTGATCTTTCGGATCGACTCCGCCTGGGCCTTGGCCCGTCCGAACACCTTCAGGGTGGGAAGTCCGGCCACCACGTCGAGGAAGTGCCCCGACAGCCGCGACAGCAGCCGCCACTGGCGGTCCATCCGGGACTGGGTGGCCATGCCGATGAGGATCATGAACAGCGGGATCAGCGGCAGGGTGACGACGATGATGGCCGCCGACACCCAGTCCTCGGTGACGATCCGGGCGAGCACCGCCACCGGAACGACCACCGCGAGCCCCAGCTGGGGAAGGTAGCGGGAGAAGTAGTCGTCGAGCGCGTCGACGCCCCGGGTGGCCAGGGCGACCAGGGAACCGGTCCGTTGGCCGCCCAGCCAGCCGGGCCCCAGGTCCGCGGCCCGGTCCAGCAGCCGGCCCCGCAGCTCCGACTTGACCGCCGCGCCGGCCCGGTGCGCGGCCAGCTCCGTCAGCCAGGTGGTCAGGCCGCGGCCGAGCGCCACCGCCGCGAGCAGCAGCAGCGGCGTGCGGAGCGCGGCCCCGCCCAGACCTTCCTCGAAGGCGCCGACCACGATCTCGGCGATCAGCATCGCCTGACCGACGACCAGCCCCGCCCCGGCGAGGCCCAGGGCCACCACCGCGGCCAGGAAAAGGCGTGTGGAGCGGGCGTACCGAAGCAGGCGCGGGTCGATCGGTTTCACGTGAAACATCCCCCAGGCAGGGTCAGCCGGTCGGGCAGGAGGGTCGGGTGGCGGGGCCACCACACGTCGGTCGGTGCTCAGTGCGCGTCGACGATGTGCTGCGTCCCGATCCGCTTGCGGAACACCCAGTACGTCCATCCCTGGTAGAGCAGGACCAGCGGCGTGGCCACTCCCGCACACCAGGTCATGATCTTCAGGGTGTACGGGCTGGACGAGGCGTTGGTGACCGTGAGGCTCCAGGCGTCGTCCAGCGAGGACGGCATGACGTTCGGGAACAGCGTGAGGAAGAGCATCGCGACGGCCGCCGCGATGGTGACCCCGGACAGGGCGAACGCCCAGCCCTCGCGGCCCGCCCGGGTGGAGCCGAGGGCCCCGACCAGCGCGAGCACCGCGACGGCCATCGCGATCAGGCTCTTGGCATCGCCGCGCGTGAACTGGGTCCAGGTCAGGAAGACGAGGGCCAGTACCGCGGTGGCCGCGCCCAGCCGGTTCGCGAGCATCCGCGAGCGCTCCCGGATCTCGCCGACCGTCTTGAGCGAGGTGAAGACCGCGCCGTGGAAGGTGAACAGGGTGAGGGTGACCAGGCCGCCGAGGAGCGCGTAGCCGTTGAGGAGGTCGAGGAGGGTGCCCACGTACTCCTTGTTCTCATCGATCTTCACACCGCGGACGATGTTGGCGAAGGCCACGCCCCACAGGAAGGCGGGAATCAGCGAGGTCCAGAAGATCGCGTGCTCCCAGTTGGTCTGCCACTTGTCCTCGGGGCGCTTGTGCCGGTACTCGAATGCCACCCCCCGGACGATCAGGCAGACCAGGATGAGCAGCAGCGGCAGGTAGAACCCGGAGAAGAGGGTGGCGTACCAGTCGGGGAACGCGGCGAAGGTCGCCCCGCCCGCGGTGAGCAGCCAGACCTCGTTGCCGTCCCAGACGGGCCCGATCGTGTTGATCAGGACCCGCTTCTCCGTACGGTCGCGGGCGAGCAGCTTGGTCAGTACGCCGACTCCGAAGTCGAAGCCCTCCAGGAAGAAGTAGCCGATCCACAGAACGGCGATGAGCACGAACCAGACGTCGTGGAGTTGCATCGTTGGACTCCTCAGCCTCAGTACGAGAAGGCCATCGGCCGGTCGGGGTTCTTGTCGTCCCCGCCGATCTTGGTGGGCGGGTTGAGGTCGGCCTCGGTGAGCTCGGGGGGTCCGAGCTTGACGTATTTCACGAGCAGCTTGACCTCGATGACGGCGAGCACCGCGTACAGCAGCGTGAAGCCGATCATGGACGTGAGCACCTCGCCCTGGGAGACACCCGGCGAGACCGCATCACGGGTGCGCAGGACTCCGTAGACCACCCAGGGCTGACGGCCCATCTCGGTGAAGATCCAGCCCCAGGAGCTGGCGATGAGCGGGAAGCCCATGGTCCAGAGCGCGACGATCCAGTAGAGCCGTCCCCACTTGGGGCTCAGCGCCCGCTTGAAGAGGACCAGGTTCGGCACCTCGTCCTGCGAGGTCCGCAGACCCGGCGGCAGCATGAACTTCTTGCGGGTCAGCCACAGCCCCAGCACGCCGATGCCGAGCGAGGCCATGCCGAAGCCGATCATCCAGCGGAAGCCCCAGTAGGCGACGGGGATGTTGGGCCGGTAGTCGCCGGGCCCGAACCTCTCCTGCTCGGCCTTGTTGACGTCGTTGATGCCCGGGACGAAGGAGGTGAAGTCGTCGTTGGCCAGGAAGGACAGCAGGCCCGGGATCTCTATGGCGACCTTGTTGTGGCCCTTGTCCACATCGCCGTAGGCGAAGATCGAGAACGGAGCCGGCGCCTCGCCGTCCCACAGCGCCTCGGCGGCGGCCATCTTCATCGGCTGCTGCTTGAACATGACCTTGCCGAGCAGGTCACCGCTGACGGCGGTGCCCATCCCCGCGATGATCAGCGTGATCAGGCCGAGCCGCAGCGAGGTCCGCATCACGGGGATGTGCTTCTTGCGCGCCAGGTGGAAGGCGGCGATGCCGACCATGAACGCGCCGCCGACCAGGAAGGCCGCCGTGATGGTGTGGAAGAACTGGGTGAGCGCGGTGTTCTGGGTGAGCACCTGCCAGAAATCGGTGAGCTCGGCCCGGCCGCGCTCCTCGTTGATGCGGTACCCGACCGGGTGCTGCATCCAGGAATTGGCCGCCAGGATGAAGTAGGCGGACAGGACGGTGCCGAGGGACACCATCCAGATGCAGGCCAGGTGGATCTTCTTCGGCAGCTTGTCCCAGCCGAAGATCCACAGACCGATGAAGGTCGACTCGAAGAAGAAGGCGATCAGCGCTTCGAAGGCCAGCGGGGCCCCGAAGACGTCACCGACGAATCGCGAGTAGTCGGACCAGTTCATACCGAACTGGAACTCCTGGACGATGCCGGTGACGACACCCATCGCGATATTGATCAAGAAGAGCTTTCCCCAGAACTTCGTGGCCCTGAGGTACTTCTCCTTCTCGGTGCGCACCCAGGCGGTCTGCAGGCCGGCCGTGAGCGCGGCGAGCGAGATCGTCAGGGGGACGAAGAGGAAGTGATAGACGGTGGTAATGCCGAACTGCCATCGCGCCAGGGTCTCGGGCGCCAAAGCCAGGTCCACGTCGTCGTCTCCTTCGGTTCGCCGTGGTCGCTGCCGCAGTCTGCCTGTTGTGTCCCACTCAATTCAGGAGGAAGCAGGACGCGCTTGTGAACGCGTTCACATTCACAAGCATTATGGCGCACCGACTTTCGGACTGCTCAGGCGGGGTCCCTCTAGCCAACAGATTCAACAGATTGTTGAATGCGGCTCATGAAGATACGCATCTCCTGGCCTGCGGGTCAGCTCACCGCAACCCTCGACGAGACCCCGACCAGCAAGGCGCTGGCCGAGGCCCTTCCGATCTCCGCCTCCGCGAACACCTGGGGCGAGGAGGTCTACTTCGACACCGGCGTCTCCGTCGCCCTGGAGCACGACGCCCGGCAGGTCGTCGAGCCCGGCACGGTCGCCTTCTGGACCGAGGGCGACGCGCTCGCCCTGCCCTACGGGCCCACTCCCATCTCACGCGGAGGCGAGAGCCGCCTGGCGAGCCCGTGCAACGTGCTCGGCTCGTTCGACGGCGACCCCCGCCTGCTGTCCACCGTCCGCGACGGCGATCCCGTCCGCGTGGAACTGGCCTGACCAGGCCTACAGCTCCTTGAAGAAGGCCTCCGCCGTGTGCAGGAAGAGGTCGTTCGCCTCGGTCTCACCGATCGTGACCCGCAGGCCCTCGCCCGCGAAGGGCCGGACCACCACACCGGCCTTCTCGCAGGCCGCCGCGAAGTCCGCGGTCCGCTCCCCCAGCCGCATCCACACGAAGTTCGCCTGCGTGTCCGGCACGGTCCAGCCCTGCGCGAGGAGCGTCTCGTGGACCCGCTTGCGCTCGCACACCAGCGCCCCGACACGGCCCATCAGCTCGTCCTCGGCGCGCAGCGAGGCCACCGCGGCGTCCTGGGCGAGCTGGCTGACGCCGAAGGGGACCGCCGTCTTGCGCAGCGCCGCGGCCACCGGCTCGTGCGCCACCGCGAAACCGACGCGCAGGCCGGCGAGCCCGTACGCCTTGGAGAACGTGCGCAGCACACAGACGTTCGGGCGGTCGCGGTAGAGCTCGATGCCGTCCGGTACGTCGGCGTCACGCACGAACTCGCGGTAGGCCTCGTCCAGCACCACCAGGACGTCCGAGGGCACCCGGTCCAGGAAGCGCTCCAGCTCGGCACGCCGCACGGCGGTGCCGGTGGGGTTGTTGGGGTTGCAGACGAAGATCAGCCGGGTCCGCTCGGTGATCGCCTCCGCCATCGCGTCGAGGTCGTGCACGTCGCCCTCGGTCAGCGGCACCTGTACCGAGGTCGCACCCGAGATCTGCGTGATGATCGGGTACGCCTCGAAGGAACGCCAGGCGTAGATGACCTCGTCACCCGGTCCGGCCGTCGACTGGATCAGCGACTGGGCCACGCCGACGGAGCCGGTGCCGGTGGCGACGTGCTCGACCGGCACCCCGAACCGCTCCGCGATCTCGTTCACCAGGCCGGTGCAGGCCATGTCCGGGTACCGGTTGAAGTTCCCGGCCGCCGCGACCGCGCTCTCGAGCACCCCGGTCAGCGGCGGGTACGGGTTCTCGTTCGAGGACAGCTTGTACGCGACGGCCCCGCCCGCGGCAGCCGGCTTGCCCGGCTTGTACGTGGGAATGCCGTCCAGCTCGGCGCGCAGCTTCGGGCTCTTCTCGCTCACCGCAGGTCCTCCTCGACCATCCCGTCCGACGTCGCCGTCGACTCAATACTGCTCACCTTATGAGGATTCCGCTCTCCCGAGAATGGGGGCGCCTGGAATGCGGGGGAGCGCGCGCATATATGCGCGCGCTGGTGGCCTGCGCCGTGGCGCGCGTCCCTCGTGCAGGTGAGTTGAGACCGGCCCGAGACCACCCCGTTTTGGCATGCCCGTGGCCGCCGACAAGCTCCACCACAGAGCACATAGGCCAAATGCCTTCAGTTCCAAGGTCATTGGGGGTGGCGAACCATGCAGAAACGAGCCTGTCAACGCGTGCATATGCACACGGACCACCCACCCCCCCGAGCCCTACTATCGGCTCGCCATGACAGCAGCAGGGAAGCATCAGGTGAGCCGGACCGAGACCACCCGGCGGGCCGCCGGCCGACAGGGCCGGGCAGGCATCAGGGACGTGGCCGCCGCGGCGGGCGTCTCCATCACAACCGTCTCCGACGCGCTCAATGGCAAGGGACGGCTGCCGGACGCCACCCGCCGCCACGTTCGCGAGGTGGCCGACCGGCTGGGCTACCGCCCCTCCGCCGCCGCCCGCACCCTCCGTACCGGCAAGTCGGGCCTCATCGGCCTGACCGTGACGACGTACGGGGATGAACCTTTCACCTTCACCGAATTCGCCTACTTCGCCGAGATGGCCAGAGCCGCCACCTCCGCCGCGCTCGCCCGCGGCTACGCCCTCGTCATCCTCCCCGCCACCTCCCGACACGACGTGTGGTCCAACGTCGCCCTCGACGGCACCGTCGTCATCGACCCCTCCGACCACGATCCCGTCGTCACCGAACTGGTCCGCCAGGGCCTACCCGTGGTCTCCGACGGCCGCCCGGCAGGCTCGCTCCCCGTCACCGCCTGGGTCGACAACGACCACGAGGCCGCCGTACTGGGCCTGCTCGACCACCTCGCCGCCGCCGGCGCCCGCAGGATCGGGCTGCTGACCGGCACCACCACCGACACCTACACCCGGCTCTCCACCACCGCCTACCTCAACTGGTGCGAGCGCGTCGGCCAGGACCCGGTCTACGAGTCCTACCCCGCCCACGACCCCTGCGCGGGCGCCGTGGCCGCCGACCGGCTCCTCGCCCGACCCGACCGGCCCGACGCCGTGTACGGGCTCTTCGACCCCAACGGCACCGACCTGCTCGCCGCCGCCCGGCGCTACGGGCTGCGCGTCCCGGAGGACCTGTTGCTCGTGTGCTGCAGCGAGTCCACCGTGTACGCCAACACCGAGCCGCCCATCACCACCCTCTCCCTCAAACCGCGCCGCATCGGCACCGCCGTCGTGCAGCTGCTCATCGACGCGATCGAGGGAGTGGACACCGGGCGCCCCGTCGAACAGGTCGTCCCGACCGAGCTCATCATCCGTACCTCGTCGCAGCGCAGGCAGCCCCGGACGACCGTCAGCCCGCCGCGCTCCCCGGCACAGGACTGACCCGCCCCACCGCTCTACGGGCGGGCCCACCGGCCCCGCCCAGGATTTCCGGAACGCAGATATCGGCAGAAAACGGTAGGAACGATCGGCTCCGGTGAGGATTCACCACCCCTGGTGCGTCACACAGCGCGAGCCGCATTCCTATGATGGGCGCACGACATCACGGACCCTCCTCCCTGGAGGTCAGGAGGGTCCGCAGGTGTACGGCAGCGCGACGGTGGTGGAGGGGTCGATGACTCAGGGGGCCGGTCAGGGACCCGCGATGCGGACGGAAACGCTGCGGGACTTCCGGGTGCCGGTCACCGAACCCGCTCCGTACGCCGTATCCACCGGGCTGCCCGATGAGGCCCCCGTCTACGGCGAGTACCCGGCGTACTACGAGAACGGCGGCCGGAGCGTGCCCCCGCAGCCGGACTACACGCCGCAGACGGCCCCGCAGCCCGCCGCGCCAAGCGTCCCGCAGCAGCCCGCCGCACCGCCCGTCCCGCAGCACGAGGCGTACGGAGCACCCGAGGCGTACGAAGCGCACGAGGTGCACGACGCCACCGAGCCGGAACCCGAGGACGACGACCTCGGGGGCTACACCCCCACCCACCGCGACCTGCCCGTCATCGGGCGCGGCGCGCTCGGCGGCCCCGGCGACACCGTGCAGGTCCAGTACGTGCCCCAGGACCCCGCGGCCGGCGGTCCCGGACCGCTCTACGTCGTCGGCGACGTCCACGGCTACCTCGACGAGCTCGTCACCGAACTCCACGCCCAGGGCCTCATCGACGCGGAGCGCCGCTGGTCCGCCGGCAACGCCCGGCTCTGGTTCCTCGGAGACTTCACCGACCGGGGCCCCGACGGCATCGGCGTGATCGACCTCGTCATGCGGCTGTCCGCCGAGGCGGCGGCCGCCGGCGGCTACTGCAAGGCCCTCATGGGCAACCACGAGCTGCTGCTCATCGGCGCCAAGCGGTTCGGCGACACCCCCGTCTCCTCCGGCGCCGGCACCGCCACCTTCCAGGCCGCATGGCTGCTCAACGGCGGCCAGCGCACCGACATGGAGCGCCTGCAGGACGTCCACCTGCAGTGGATGTCCCGCCTGGACGCGGCCGTCCTGGAGGAAGGGCACCTGCTCCTGCACTCCGACACCACGGCCTACCTGGACTACGGCGACTCGATCGAGGACGTCAACGACACCATCCACGAGCTGCTCAACCGCAACGACGCCGACATCACCTGGGACCTCTTCCGCAAGTTCACCAAGCGGTTCGCCTTCCGCGACGAGGAGACCGGCCCCGGCGCGGTACGCGAACTGCTCGGGACGTACGGGGGCAGCCGCGTCGTGCACGGGCACAGCCCCATCCCCTACCTGCTCGGCGAAGTGGGCACCGAAGACGGTGACGGGTCCCGTGGACCGGAGGCCGTGGACGGCCCCCACGTGTACGCGGACGGACTCGCCATCGCGATGGACGGCGGCGTCACGATGGCGGGCAAGCTGCTGGTCGTGCAACTCCCCTTGAGCAACTGAGGCTTGTCACACAAGGGGTATTTCTGGAAAGCCCCTGTCAACCTGCGGTGTAGGGCCTCTACCATCGCTCTATCCGTAGCAGGCTCTCCTCCGTTTGTGCCGGCGCCCGGGTCTACGCGGGCAAACCGGCCTCCACGGAGCATCGGGGGATGCACATGACCAGCGCTCCGCACCTGCTGACCGAAGACCGGCCGGAGTTCGACCGACTCCTCGACGAGGCGCTGCGCACCGCACACGAACGGCCCGAGCTCGCCGCCCTCGGCGAACGTCTGAACGCCGAACAGCTGCGCACGATGGCCCTGGGGGCCAGCGCCCTGCTGACAGCAGCGGCCGCCACCGAGTACGACCACTACGTGAAGGTCCGCGAGGAACGGCGCGACGAGGTCCTCTCTGCTCCCGGGACGGCCGGGGAGGACACCGACGAACAGGACGGCGCGGGGCTCGGCGCCGTGATCGCGGTGCTCGCACCGGTCCTGGCGGGCGCGGCCATGCTGATCTTCCTGCTGGTGGGCTACATCCTGAAGATGATCGAACCCGAGCCGGCCTTCGCCGAGACCATGCTGACGGCGGGCTCGTTCTTCGGCGCGCTCACCGTCGCCTCCCTGGTCTTCGCGGTGATCGGCCTGCTGGTGACGGCCGTGCGCAACCGGTCGACCGAGGTGGCCGCGGACGGACCCGAGGCGATACCGGACGAGGTCGCACTGGCCCGCGAGGCATGGCGGCGCGCCCTGCTGGAGCGCGGGATCATGCCGTTCCTGCGTGACGCACTGGCCGACCCGAGCGCGGGGGCCGGTTTCCCGGCCCCCCGCAGACGCGGCAGCCGGATACCCCATCTGGGGTACACGGCTCCCGACTTCACCAGCCCGGGATCCCCCTCCGAAAGTCCCCGGCCCGGCTACACCCCGCCGGACTTCTCCAGTCCGGACTTCGGCGGCCCGGAACGCGAGCCGCAGTAGGCCTCGCCGACGGCAGGCGATGTTTCACGTGAAACAACGGCGCTGTTCCCCGGCCCGACGAACGGCCGGGGAGCGGCGCCCTCGTCCGTGCGTGGCGCGTCAGTCGGCCAGCGGCAGGTAGACGCGGTTGCCCGAGGCCGCGAACTCGGCGGACTTCTCGGCCATGCCCGCCTGGATCTCCTCGGCCTTCAGGTCGCCGCCGTGTTCACGGCGGATGTCCTGGGAGATCTTCATCGAGCAGAACTTCGGACCGCACATGGAGCAGAAGTGCGCGGTCTTGGCCGGCTCGGCGGGCAGGGTCTCGTCGTGGAACTCACGAGCGGTGTCCGGGTCGAGCGCCAGGTTGAACTGGTCCTCCCAGCGGAACTCGAAGCGGGCGTCCGACAGCGCGTCGTCCCACTCCTGGGCTCCGGGGTGCCCCTTCGCCAGGTCCGCGGCGTGCGCGGCGATCTTGTACGTGATGACGCCGGTCTTGACGTCGTCGCGGTTGGGCAGGCCCAGGTGCTCCTTGGGCGTGACGTAGCAGAGCATCGCGGTGCCCCACCAGGCGATCATCGCGGCGCCGATGCCCGAGGTGATGTGGTCGTACGCGGGCGCGACGTCCGTGGTCAGCGGGCCGAGCGTGTAGAACGGCGCCTCCTCGCAGATCTCCTGCTGGAGGTCGATGTTCTCCTTGATCTTGTGCATCGGGACGTGGCCCGGGCCCTCGATCATCGTCTGGACGTTGTGGCGCTTGGCGATCGTGTTGAGCTCGCCCAGCGTCTTCAGCTCCGCGAACTGCGCCGCGTCGTTGGCGTCCGCGATGGAGCCGGGGCGCAGGCCGTCGCCCAGCGAGTACGTGACGTCGTACGTCGCGAGGATCTCGCAGAGCTCCTCGAAGTTCGTGTAGAGGAAGTTCTCCTTGTGGTGCGCCAGGCACCACGCGGCCATGATCGATCCGCCGCGCGAGACGATGCCGGTCTTGCGGCGGGCCGTCAGCGGCACGTAGGGCAGCAGCACGCCAGCGTGGACCGTCATGTAGTCGACGCCCTGCTCGGCCTGCTCGATGACCGTGTCCTTGTAGATCTCCCAGGTCAGGTCCTCGGCACGGCCGTCGACCTTCTCCAGCGCCTGGTAGAGCGGGACGGTGCCGATCGGGACGGGGGAGTTGCGCAGCACCCACTCGCGCGTGGTGTGGATGTTGCGGCCCGTCGAGAGGTCCATGACCGTGTCGGCACCCCACTTGGTCGCCCAGGTCATCTTGTCGACCTCTTCCTCGATGGAGGAGGTGACCGCGGAGTTGCCGATGTTGGCGTTGACCTTCACCAGGAATCGCTTACCGATGATCATCGGCTCGATCTCGGGGTGGTTCACGTTCGCCGGAAGCACCGCACGACCTGCGGCGATCTCCTCGCGGACGACCTCGGGGGAGACGTTCTCGCGGATCGCGACGTACTCCATCTCCGGGGTGATCTCGCCCCGGCGGGCGTACGCGAGCTGCGTGACGGCGGCGCCGCCACGGCCCCGGCGGGGCTGGCGGGGGCGGCCCGGGAAAACGGCGTCGAGGTTCTTGAGCCCGCCCCGGGGCGAGGTGTGCTTGATGCCGTCGTCCTCGGGGCGCACGGGGCGTCCCGCGTACTCCTCGGTGTCCCCGCGGCCGATGATCCAGTTCTCGCGCAGCGGTGCGAGACCTCGGCGCACGTCGGTCTCGATCTGGGGGTCGGTGTACGGCCCGGACGTGTCGTAGAGCGTCACGTCCTTGCCGTTGGTGAGGTGGACCTGGCGGACCGGCACCCGGATGTCGGGGCGGGAGCCCCCCACGTAGCCCTTGTGCCAGCCCGGCTGGCGCTCGGTCTGACCGTCGTTGTCCTGGCTGACGGCAGGCGTGCGTGCGTCCTGAATGGTCATGAGACCTATCTCCCTACGCCGGCATTACCCGGTAACAGGTTCGGCGGTCGACGCAGCCTCTTCCCGTACGCATCCGTGATGCTCGTACGGTGATCAGCGCCCTCTCAGCCCGGTGCTCCGAGCTCCCGCGTTGTGCAAAGGTGCCCCCACGCTAGCGTCATCTAGGGCGTGCTGAACAGTGGGCCCCCTCATCTCTTGCGATGATCTGCCAGTGACGACCTCGCCGCAGCCCCCCACCGAGCCCACGGATCCCACTGGCCGCAGTGACCACACGGGCCACTCACACGCAGGCGCCGGGCACTCGGGTTCCGGCCATGCCGCCGGTCATGGCCACAGCCACGGCCACGGGCCGGCGGCGCCGGTCTCGAAGCACCTGCGCAAGGTCATCGCGGCCGTGTTGATCCCCTTCGCCGCCGCCGTCTTCATCGGCATGGCGGTGCTCTGGCCGGGCGGCGCCCCCGCGCACGAGCGCACGGGCGTCGGCTTCGACCGGCAGACCCAGCAGGGCACGGTCGTCTCGCTCGAGAACGTCGACTGCAAATCGGTGAACGCCTCGCAGGTCCCGCCCACCGGCGACACCTCCACTCCCGAGGGCCGCGAGGCCCAGGCCGCGCAGACCGGCGCGTGCAAGAAGGCCACCGTGAAGGTCGGCACCGGGCCGGACCAGGGCCGCACCTTCATCGAGATCGTCCAGCCGGGCGCACCACGACAGTTGACGGACGGCCAGGAGGTGGTGGTCGCCTACGCACCGGACGCCCCGCGGGACCTCCAGTACTCGGTGATCGACGTGAACCGCAAGTTCCCCATGGCACTGCTGGCGGGCATCTTCGCCGTCGCGGTCGTCGTGGTCGGCCGGATGCGCGGGCTGTTCGCGCTGATCGCGCTGGTCGTCAGCTTCGGCGTGCTGACCCTCTTCATCCTCCCGGCCATCCTGCAAGGGTCGAATCCGCTGCTCGTCGCCGTCATCGGGGCGAGCGCCATCATGCTGATCGCCCTCTACATGTGCCACGGGCTGACCGCCCGCACCTCGGTCGCCGTCCTCGGCACACTCGTCTCACTGCTGTTGATCGGGCTGCTGGGCTCGCTGTTCATCGGCTGGGCGTTCCTCAGCGGCAACACCGACGACAACACGGGCTTGATCCACGGGCTCTACCCGGACATCGACATGAGCGGTTTGCTGCTCGCGGGCGTGATCATCGGATCGCTGGGCGTACTCGACGACGTGACGGTCACCCAGACCTCGGCGGTCTGGGAACTCCACCAGGCCGACCCCTCGATGGGGCCGCGCGCCCTGTACCGGGCGGCCATCCGCATCGGTCGCGACCACATCGCGTCGGTGGTCAACACCCTGGTGCTGGCGTACGCGGGCGCCGCCCTCCCCCTGCTCCTGCTGTTCTCGATCGCGAACAGCAGCATGGGTGCGGTGGCGAACAGCGAGCTGGTGGCGGAGGAGATCGTACGGACCCTCGTGGGCTCGATCGGTCTCGTGGCCTCGGTGCCCGTGACGACGGCGCTGGCCGCGCTGGTCGTCTCGGCCGACCGGCCGGGGACCCCGGACGGCGGAGCGGGCTCGGGGCCGGTCCGCAGTGGCCGGGGCCGTCGGCGCAAGCGCTGAACGTGGTGCCTGGTCAGCCCGCGTTCTGCTCGTTCTGCCGGGATTCGGCGAGGATCTTGCCGAGCGCTTCGTCGAGGTTCTCCTCGAAGTCGCCCAGGTTGCGCTCCTGCCCGAGCGGAACGAGCCGGTCGGTGCGGTCGAGGAACGCGACGAGAGGCGCCGCGCCGGCGCGGAACAGGGCCCGGTCGCCGCCGACCTGTAGGCGGATGTGGACATCGGACAGTTCTTCGGGATCGGTGGGGGCGATGTGCACATCGCCGTCACCGCACGGCTTGTTGATGCCGTCGAGAAGGAGCTCCCGGCCGAACGCCCAGGTCACGGGCGCATCTCCGGGAAGGTGGAAGGTCAGGCGGACTGCGTAGGGGTCACGTGCGTCGTACCGGAGTTCCACCGGAATCCTGAACGAGAGCTCCTCGGAAACGAGGAAGCTCATCATGACCTCTGCCTGTACCGACTCGCGCATTGCCTACCCCGCTGTAGTGGAAGTGGCCAGGAATGGTCCCCCAAGGCCCTCTTGACAAGAGTGGTGGAAGCGCCAGCAGATCACAAGGAGTGAGTTTTCAGATACTGATAGAGAAGGAGAGGGTGCTCAACAGCGCGCCTACTTCACTGCGTAGTCGATCGACTGCATAGAGCAACCGCGCTTCTTGGTGCAGGGGCATAGAAATGGCCATGGTCGCGGCGGCATCGCCCGCGGTAATGGGAATGGCCGCACATACCGTGCCCAGGGCATATTCCTGGCGTTCGGTCACAGGCTGCATTCGCTCCAGGGATCCGATCCGCTGCTCCAAGGACCGCTGGTCCGCCACGGTGTACGGGGTGATGGCCTCGACCGGGTGCCGGGCGTAGTAGTCCTTGCGCGTCTTCTCGTCGAGCTGGCCGAGCAGGCACTGCCCGATGGCGTGCGCGTGGCCGGTCTCCCGGAAGTCGGCCCACTCCTCGCAGGCCGGGTTGGCCGGGGTGTCCGAGACGCCCACGAGCTCGATCTCACCCTCGCGGAACACTGCGAAGTAGACGGGGGCCCCGACGGCGTCGCGGAAGTGCGCGAGCGAGTCGACGATCATGCTGCGACGTTTCTGCTGGAGTCCCCCACCGGCCAGCCGCCCGGCCGCGTCGCCCAGGACGAAGACTCCGCCCTCCCTGCGCAGATAGCCCTCGTGCGTCAGGGTGCGCAGCAGGTGGTACGCGGTGGGGAGCGGGAGCCCGGCCTCACGCGCCAGCTGTTTCGCCGGGGCCCCCGTGCTGTGCGAACCGACCGCTTCTAGCAGCCTCAGCGCCCGCTGCACCGAACCGATCAGCGTCGGCACGGCGTTGTGAACCGAAGACAAAGCTCACCCCCAGGCGTGGCGGCGGGCTGTGGGGGCCCGCCCTGCGGGGGCCGCCCCCGCGTGTGCCGTGACTCCTGGGGGTCGTGCGCAGCACCTACATGAGACAACCGCCGTTCAGAGCGGAAGTACCGGCTTTCGGTGCCCAGGGAGCGGCACAGATTGCCACTCTATCCGCCGGTTCCCGCAGTGTGGGCGGTTTCGCGCACCATGTTCCCTCGCCTGGCCCAACCCGGAACTGGCAGGTCCGGTCTACCACTCACCGGAAGAGGACTTGGCCCCGTTGCCGCTGAACTTCTTCACCATGAAGATCAGTCCGCCGACGAGGGCGACGAAGAGGAGCAGCTTGAAGACGAACGAGATCAACGCGCCGAGAATGCTCGTGATCACACCGCCGAAGACGAACAGCGCCAGAAGCGGGACCGCAACCCACTTGACCCACCAGGGCATGCCTGCGAATAGCTCTCGGATGCCGTCCATGTCCTCGACCCCTTACTCGTCTTCCTCGTCCGTGACTTCCTGCTGACGATGCTAGGAGGCGGCGGTCCCGGGCGGGCGCCCGGGAGCCCCCGCAGTCCCCTGATCCGCCCCCTAGGGGGATCGGGGCCGCGACCCTCATCCAGCGGGGCGCTCAGCCCTCGGGCGGGGAGAACACGACCATCACCCGCAGGTCCTCGCTGATGTGGTGGAACTTGTGCGGGACCCCCGCCGGGACGTAGACGACACTGCCGCGCGCCACCGTCGTCGTCTCCTCCCCGACCGTGATCGAGGCCCGGCCGCTCACGACGAAGTACACCTCGTCCTGGCGGTGCGGCTGCTGCGGGTCGCTGTGTCCGGCATCGAGCGCGTACAGCCCGACCGACATGTTCCGCTCGCGGACGAACTGCAGATAGGCGCCGTCGTTGGCGGCCCGCTCCGCCTCGAGCTCGTCAAGCCGGAAGGCTTTCATCGTTGTTGTGCCCCTTGTACTCGATCGTTCCCTCGCATCCGCTGATCTGCGGATGTCCCACCGGGATCTTCTCTGCCACGATCAGACACATGACGAATTTCGTAGTCAAGACGCTCGCCAACGCAGCGGCCCTGGCCGTCGCCATCTGGCTGCTCGCCGGCATCACCCTCGACGACGGGAGCAGCCTGGGCCGCAGGACGCTCACCCTGCTGCTCGTCGCCCTGGTGTTCGGCCTGGTCAACTTCATCGTCAAGCCCGTGGTGAAGCTGCTCTCGCTGCCGTTGTTCATCCTCACCCTCGGCCTGTTCACCCTGGTCGTGAACGCCCTGATGCTGCTGCTGACCTCGTGGCTGGCCAAGCAGCTCGACCTCAGCTTCCACGTCGACGGCTTCTGGACCGCGGTCGTGGGCGGCCTGATCATCTCCGTCGTCTCCTGGGCCGTGAACATGGTCCTGCCCGACAAGAACTGAACGGGCTCCCCATGTACCGCGTGTGCTTCGTCTGCACGGGCAACATATGCCGCTCGCCCATGGCCGAGGCCGTCTTCCGCGCGCACGTCGCGGGGGCCGGGCTCAGCGACGTGGTCGAGGTCGACAGCGCCGGAACGGGCGGCTGGCACGAGGGCGACGGCGCCGACCCCCGCACGGTCCGCCTCCTGGAGGCCGCCGGATACCGGCAGGACCACCGGGCCCGGCAGTTCCGCGCCTCCTGGTTCGACCGCCTCGACCTCGTCATCGCCCTCGACGCCGGCCACCTGCGGGACCTGCGGGCGCTCGCCCCCACGCCGCAGGACGCCGCCAAGGTCCGGCTGCTGCGGTCCTACGACCCCTCGGCCCCGGCCGCCGGCGCCGACGTACCCGATCCCTACTACGGCTCCCTCGACGGTTTCGAGGAGTGCCTGCAGCTGGTGGAAGCGGCGAGCCCCGGTCTTCTGGACGCCGTACGCGAGGCCGTGAAGGAGCACATCGCATGAACGAGGACGCGTACGGGTCCGCCCGTCTCGGCGACGGCACGCGCGCCGTCCGGGCCGGGCTGCCCGACCCCGTCAAGAACGAGCCGCCGCTGCCCGGTCCGGTCTTCGCCGCCCACTTCCACCTCCCCGGCGACGTCGAGGGCCCGTACACCTACGGCCGCGACACCAATCCGACCTGGACCCTGCTGGAGCGGGCGGTCGGAGAGCTGGAGGCCCCCGGCCAGGAAGTGCACACCATCGCCTTCGCCTCCGGCATGGCCGCGGTCTCCGCCGTCCTGCTCTCGCAGGCGCGCACCGGGGACACGGTGGTCCTGCCCGACGACGGCTACCAGGCGCTGCCCCTGCTGCGGACGCAGCTCGAGGCCTACGGAATCCACGTCCGTACCGCCCCGACCGGGGACGACGCCCAGCTGGCCGTGCTCGACGGCGCCCGGATGCTGTGGATCGAGACCCCTTCCAACCCCGGGCTCGACGTGTGCGACGTACGCCGGCTCGTGGAAGCGGCGCACGCCGGCGGGACCCTGGTCGCCGTCGACAACACCCTCGCCACCCCGCTCGGCCAGCGGCCGCTCGAGCTCGGCGCGGACTTCTCGGTCGCCAGCGGCACCAAGGGCCTGACCGGACACGGCGACCTGCTGCTCGGCTACGTCGTGTGCCTCGACGCGGAACTCGCCGCCCGGGTCCGGCAGTGGCGCAAGATCGTCGGGGCGATCCCGGGTCCCATGGAGGCCTGGCTCGCCCACCGCTCCCTGGCCACCATCCAGCTGCGCGCCAGGCGCCAGTGGGCCAACGCCCTGGCCGTCGCCGAGGCGCTGGGCGACCGCGGCGAGGTCACCGGGGTGCGCTATCCGGGCCTTGCCTCGGACCCGTCGCACAAGACGGCTGCCCGCCAGATGCGCGGCTTCGGTTCGGTGGTCTCCTTCACGCTGCCTGATCGCGCCCACGCCGAACGCTTCATGTCGGCCCTCCACTTGGTCGAGGACGCGACGAGCTTCGGCGGAGTACGGTCCACCGCCGAGCGGCGCGGGCGGTGGGGCGGCGACGCCGTGCCGGAGGGGTTCATCCGCTTCTCGGCCGGTGCGGAGGACACCGAGGACCTCGTCGCGGACGTACTGCGCGCCCTCGACCGCGCGCTGCCGGCGGCCGACGGCGGCTGAACGGGGCGTGGAGCGGCGGTCCGAGCCTCCCCCCTCGTGGCTCGGACCGCCCTCGGGTTCTGTCGGCGAAGAACCACGTGACAAGGCTAGTTGACTCTGCGTCAGAGTCCAATCACGGTAACGACAGCGGGCTATCGGCATATTTATAGTTGAAGGCCCCCACCGAGAGGTGCCGCGATGGACCTGGCCCTGCTGCGCACCTTCGTCGCCGTGCACCGGGCAGGTTCCTTCACCCGGGCCGCCGCCCTCCTGGGGCTGTCACAGCCCGCCGTCACCTCGCAGATCCGCACCCTGGAACGCCAGCTGGGCCGCCCGCTCTTCCACCGCCGGGCCCGCGGTGTCACCCCGACCGCCGTGGGCGACGAGCTCGCCCACAAGGCCGCCCCGCACCTCGACGCGCTGCTGCGGATCACCGAGGCCGAGCGGGAGGCGGCCGGCGCGCTGCGCACCCTGCACGTCGCCGGGCCCCCCGAGTTCCTGTGTCTGCGCGTGCTGCCCGCCCTCGCGCCGCTGGTCGGCCAGGGCCACACGCTGCGCGCCGCGCTCCAGACCGGCGCCGAGGAGACCCTCGACGGGCTCGCCGCCGGTCACCACGACCTCGTCGTGACCACCGCCCACCCCCGGGGCGGACTCTTCACCGCCACCGCGCTGTGGGACGAGGAGCACGTCCTGGTCGCCGCGCCGTACTGGGCCGCCCTCATCGGCACCGACCAGCTGCGCGAGGCCGGTCCCGCCGCTCTCGCGGGCATCCCGTTCGTCGAGGTCCACGAGAGCCTGCCCCTCGTCACCCGCTACTGGGCCGCCGTCTTCGACGCCCGGCCGGAGGCCGGTGACGCCGCGGCCACGGTGGTCGTCCCCGATCTGCGCGCCGTACTGGAATGCGTGCGGGCCGGTGCCGGATTCGCCGTCCTGCCCCGCTACCTGTGCCAGGACGCCCTCGACAGCGGCCGGATCGTGGCCCTGGCGGAGCCCCCGGTGCCACCGCTGCGCACCTGGTTCCTCGTCGTCCGGGCCGGCAGCCTCGCTCTCGCCCATCTCGCCCGTGCGCACGAACGGCTCCTGCACGCCGCCGCACGCTGGTGAGCCCCGCTTTCCGGCCCCTGGCGCGTTTCAGAAGGTGTGCCGTGGGCCACTCTTCTCCCATGACCGAACGTCCCGTGGTCAAACGCACCGCCCGCGCGATCCTGCTCGACGGTGACGACCTGATCCTCATCAAGCGCACCAAGCCCGGCGTCGATCCGTACTGGCTCACCCCCGGCGGCGGGGTGGAGCCCTCGGACGCCACCGTCGTCGACGCCCTCCACCGGGAGGTCCACGAGGAACTCGGCGCGAAGATCACCGATGTGGTGCCCTGCTTCGTCGACACCGTCGAGCACATCGCCGACGGGGGAGTGACCGGCGTGAAGGTGCAGCACTTCTTCGTCTGCCACCTCGAATCGATGGACCCCAGCCAACGGCACGGCCCCGAGATGGACCACCCCGAGGGCGAGTACGAGATCGTCCGCGTCCCCTTCAGCCGGGTGGGGATCGCCGCCGTGCACCTCGTCCCGCTGTCCCTGCGGCACTACCTCGACGGCAACATCGAGGGCGTACGCGCCATGCACGCACCCGACCTGGGCTGAACCCCGACCGGGAGGGGCGGGCCCGGCCGGTTCAGCCGGCCACGCCCGCCAGCTCCTCCACCGCGTCGTGGCGGATCCGGTCGTCGGGGATCCCGATCCGCTTGAGCTCGTCGATCCCGCTGCGGATCATCGCCGGCGGCCCGGATATGAACGCGTCGTACGAACTCCACGGCCCGTGCTCGCCGACCGCCTGCGGCAGCTGCCCGGCGAGCCAGTCGCCGACCACCGGCCGCACCGACAGCCAGGGGTGCGAGCGCTGCAGCCCCAGCAGGGTGTCCTTGTCGTACAGGTCGTAGTCGCTGCGGGCCCCGAAGAACACCTCCACCGGACGCCGCTCCCCGTGCTCGGCCACGTCCTCGATCAGCGCCTTGATCGGGGCGATTCCGGTGCCTCCGCCCAAGCACAGCATCCCGTTGTCCGTCGTGTGGTCCACCACCATCGACCCGGCCGGCGGCCCCAGGCGCAGGACGTCGCCCGGCCGGGCGTGGCGCACCAGCGCGTTGGAGACCCAGCCCGCGGGCACGGCCTTGACGTGGAAGGACAGCAGTCCGTCGGCGCGCGGCGCCGAGGCGAAGGAGTAGTGCCGCCACACCCGGGGCCACCACGGGGTCTCCAGGCTGGTGTACTGGCCGGCCAGGAAGGCGTACGGCTGGTCGGGCCGCACGGTCAGCACGGCGATGTCCGAGGTGCGCAGTTCGTGGGAGACCACTTCCGCCTGCCACCACGCCGGGCTCTTGACCTCGTCCTCCGCCGCCGCGTCGATCATGATCTGGGAGATGGCGGTGTACGCCCGTACCCACGCGGCCTCGGCCTCCGGCCCCCAGGTCGCCTCCGCGTACCGGGCCAGCGCACCGATGAGGGCCTCGCCCACCACCGGGTAATGGCCCGCCAGCGTGCCGTACTTCCGGTGCCCGGTGCCCAGCCGGCGCAGATAGGGCGTGAGCACCTGCGGGTTGTCGATGTGCTCGGCCGCGGTCAGCAGAGCCTTCAGCAGCCGGTCCCGCTGGACGTCCATGGCGGCCGGGAACATGCCGCGCACTTCCGGATGCCCGGTGAACACCAGGGCGTAGAAGTACGAGGTCACCTTGTCGGCGACGGGTGCGATGTCCGCGAGGGTCCGGCGGATGAGCACGGCGTCCGGCGAGGGCTCGGCCGCACCGCCCTCGGTGGGTATCCGGCCCGTCCCCCCTCTGGCCGATCTGGTGGGCGGAGCGTCCATGTGGTGCCTCGCTTCAAGCATCTCGGTCGGTCTGCACTCGCCACGGTCTGTGAATCCGTGGTTCCGGGTTTTACAGCCTGCCAGCCTGCCCGGAGACCTGCGGGGAAATGCGGGAAATCCGCGTTTCGGACCCACCTTCCTCTTAAGATGCCGCAACTCCCGGGCGTGGCAGACCGACGAGCTGGTATACCTCCCGAAGGTCCCGGCCTTCGTAGACGTGCGTGGCGCGCTCCGCCAGATACGGCCGCGCGTTGACCGCCACCGAGACCGGCACCGCCTCGAAGAGCACCGCGTCGGTCAGCGAGTCGCCGTAAGCGACGCAGTCGGCGCGGCTCACCCCGAACTGCTCGCACAGCCGGTCCGCCACCGTGACCTTGCCCTCGGGCGTCAGGATCCCGGAGACCTCCATGGGCCCGGCGAACGGCACCTTCGGGAACACCGAGCCGTGTGCGGCGTGCGCGCCCCACTCCAGCAGCAGTTCCACGAAGAAGGAAGGCGACAGGGAGATCACCGCGCAGTAGTCGCCGCGCTCCCTGATCTCCCGCCACACCTCCTGGATGCCCGCCAGCCACGGGGAGCCGTCGAACGCCGCCCGGACGTGCTCGGGCGTCAGCGCCGACCACAGGGCATGAACGGCCACGGAGAACTGCTGCGGGCCGATCTCCCGCGCGCTGAAGGACCGCTCCAACTCGGTGATCTCGGCGCTCAGTCCGAGCTGTCGGGAGATCTCGACCGGCGCCGCGGAGCCGAACATCAGGGTGCCGTCGAGGTCGAAGAGGTGCAGGGTGGCCATAGCCATCGAGGCTAAACCGTCCCCTTCGCGTACAGCCGATGTTTCACGTGAAACATCGGCACGTTTCACGTGAAACATTCCTCGCCCAAATCCTCTGGACGGCCCCCGACTCCATGATCCAGTCTGAGTCGGTGACACCTCCACACCTGACCGAGCTGCCGATCCGAGCGCTGACCGCGGACGATCTCCGCCACTGCGCCGACTTGTCCGAAGACCGCGGCTGGCCCCGCGAGGACCACAAATGGGGACTGCTGCTCGCCGCCGGAAGCGGCTACGGTGTCGACGCCCCGGACGGGCAGGGGCTGGCCGCCGCCTGCGTGGTCACCCGCTACGGCGGCACGCGCGCCGAACCGGAGCTCGCCGCCATCGGCATGGTCCTCGTCGCCGACCGCTACGCCCGCCGGGGCCTGGGCCGCCGCCTGATGACACACGTCTGCGACGACGTCCTCAAGGGGATCCCGCTCACCCTGCACGCCACGCCCTACGGCCGCCCGCTCTACGAGGACCTGGGCTTCGAGACCACCGGCCGCGCCGAGATGCTGAAGGGCGTCTTCCGCCCCAATCCCGCGGCCGAGCCCTCCGGCGGCACCACCGTCCGGCCCGCCACCGCCGAGGATCTCCCGCGGATCCTCCAGCTGGACACCGAGGTCTTCGGCACCGACCGGACCCACATCATCACCAGGCTTCCCGCCTTCACCGACCGGCTGCTCGTCGCCCAGGACCGTGCCGGCGCCCTCACCGGCTACGCCGCGATCTGGCCCAACATGGAGACCCATGTCATCGGCCCGCTGATCGCCCGCGACACCGCCGGAGCCCAGGCACTCGTCACCGCCCTCGCCGCGACCACCGACCGGCCGCTGCGCACCGACGTCGACGTACGCCACGAGGAGCTCGTCTCCTGGCTCAAGGACCGCGGCCTCGGCTCCGTGGCCTTCAACGCCGTCATGACCCGTGACATCCCGGGCCTGCCCGGCGACTGGACCCGCCGCTGGGCACCGCTCACCGTGGCCGCGGGCTGAGAGAGGACACCCCCTGTGACCGACACCCCCGAACCGGCCATCCGTCCCGCCGCCGAGGCCGATCTGCCCGCCATCGTCGCCATGCTGGCCGACGACCCCCTCGGTGCCACCCGGGAATCCCCGGAGGACCTCACCCCGTACCTGGCGGCTTTCAAGCGCCTGGCCGAGGACCCGAACCAACACCTCGTCGTCGCCGTCCGCGGGGACCGCGTCGTGGGCACGCTCCAGCTGACGATCGTCCCGGGGCTCTCCCGCAAGGGGTCCACCCGCTCCATCATCGAGGGCGTCCGCGTCCACGCCGACGAACGCGGCAGCGGCCTGGGCACCCGCTTCATCGAGTGGGCAATCGAGAAGTCCCGTACCGAGAACTGCCGGCTCGTCCAGCTGACCTCGGACGCAACCCGCACCGACGCCCACCGCTTCTACGAGCGGCTCGGCTTCGCCGCCTCCCACGTCGGGTTCAAACTGCAGCTCTGACGGGCCGGATCCGCAGGCCGGGGCGCTGTGCCGGCGGCCCGGCCTACGATCGGGAGGATGAGCCCCAGCCTGCCCCTCGTCACCACCGCCGAGCGCCGCCACCGCCTCGGCCGACGCCACCGCCTGGCTCCCTCGGCCCGCGCCGCCACGGTCTCCGAAGCCGCCGACGCAGTCGTCGCCCTGCACGCCACCGACGCCGCGACCCTCTTCCTCTCCGTCCGCGCCCGGCTCGCCGAGGGCGGCCCGTCCACCGTCGAGCAGGCGCTCTACGAGGAGGTGAGCCTCGTCCGGCTGCTGAGCATGCGCAACACGCTCTTCGCCGTCTCGACGGGCCTCGCGCCGTACGTCGACTCCTCCACCGCCCGCGCCATCGCCGTCAAGGAGCGCCGCGCCCTCCTCAAGCACCTCGACGAGGACGGCCAGGGCCTGGACGCCGCCTGGCTGGCCCGGGCCGAGACCGCGGCACTCGACGCCCTCGACAGCGGCGGGCCCTGCACCGGCAGCCAGCTGTCCGCCGCCGTACCGGCCCTGCGCCAGAAGATCACCGTCGGCAGGGGCAAGAAGTACGCGGCGGAGACGGGGGTCGCCACCCGGGTCATCCGCCTGCTGGCCGCCGACGGCCGGATCCGCCGCGACCGGCCGCGCGGCTCGTGGACCTCCAGCCAGTTCCGCTGGGTCCACACCGAGCCCTGGCCCGCCCTGCCCGCCACCGAGGCCCGCGCCGAGATCGCCCGCCGCTGGCTCCACGCGTACGGGCCGGCCACCGAGGCCGACCTCAAGTGGTGGACCGGCTGGACCCTCGGCGACGTCCGCAAGGCCCTCGCGGCCGTGGGTCCCGAGCAGGTGCGCCTGGAGAACGGGACCACCGCCCTCGTCAGCCCCGGGGACACGGCACCCGAACCGGCTCCCGAACCCTGGGCCGCCCTGGTCCCCGGCCTCGACCCCAGCGGCATGGGCTGGGCCGACCGCGGCTTCCACCTCGACCCGGCCCACCGGCCCGCCCTCTTCGACTACGCCGGCAACATCGGCCCCACGGTGTGGTGGAACGGCGAGATCGTCGGCGGCTGGGCCCAGCGCGGCGACGGCGAGATCGTCTGGCGGCTGCTGGCGGACCCCGGCCGCGCCGCCGAGGAGGCGATCACCGCCGAGGCCGCACGCCTTGCCGCATGGGTCGGGGACGCCCGCGTCACCCCGCGCTTCCGCACCCCGCTGGAGCGCGAACTCACCGCCTGAGCCGGACCGTCAGCCGATGCCCCGCCAGCCCTGCGGGTCCACCCCGCCGGGCACCGGGGCCCCGGCCTCGTACGGCTCGCGCGTGAACACGAAGGACGCCAGGTCCAGGTGGCTCACCGTGCCGTCGGCGCGGCGCACGGCACGCAGCGTCTCTCCCGCGTAGTACCCGGACAGGCCCGTCCAGGTTCCGTCCGGCTCCGCCCGGAACCGCGCGGAACGCCCGGTCGTGCCCACCGGGGCCAACTCCAGGGATCCGTCCGCCTTCAGCCGCACCACCTGGGCCGACGTCCCCCAGTACCAGGGCCCGGACACCTCCAGTGGCACCTGGTCGGCCTCCTTGAACGGCCGCCAGGGCTGCGGGAACCGCGGCTCGGCCTCCGCGACCACCGCCACCAGATCGGCGGCCACCGCCGAGACGGGCAGCCCCGAGGTGCAGTTCGCCAGCACCACCGCCGCCACGTCGTCCGCCTCGCTCAGCCACAGTCCCGCGACGAACCCGGGCAGCGATCCGGTGTGTCCCGCGAGCCGGCGCCCGTCCTGGGCCATCAGCTGCATCCCCAGCCCGTAGCCGAAGTCGGCGAAGCCCGGCTCCGGCGGCGCCGCCGACGTGCGCATCTCCCGTACCGAATCCGCACCCAGCACCCGCTCGTCGCCCCGCAGCAGGAAGTCCGCGAAGCGCGCCAAGTCCCGTGTCGTGGACCACAGCTGACCGGCCGGAGCCATCAGACCCAGGTCCTCCAGCGGCTCGGGCATCATCAGGTCCGCCCACGGGTGCACCGCCCAGCCGCCCGCGTGCGGGGCCTGCGGCGACCCGCTCGTGCGGTCCAGCCCGAGCGGCTCCAGCACCTCCGCCCGCAGCACCTCTTCCCACGGCTTCCCGCGCAGCGCCTCGATCAGCGAACCCAGCAGCGTGTACCCGGGGTTGGAATAGTGGTGCCTGCGCCCCGGCGAGTGCCGCAGCGGCTCGTCCCCCAGCACGTCGGCGAGCTCGGGCCGCAGCGCACCGGGCGTGCGCTCCCACCACTCGCCCGGGGTCTCCGCGGCCAGACCACCGGTGTGGGCCAGCAGTTGGGCGATGGTCGCCTCACCCGCGCCGGTACCCGGCAGGTGCTTCTCCAGCGGATCTGCCAGCCCCAGCAGGCCCTCGTCCCGCAGCCGCATCACCAGAACGGCGGTGAAGGTCTTGGTGATCGAGCCGATCCGGTACTGGACGTTCCCGTCCGGGCCGTGCCCCTCCACCGAGGTCCGGGAACCCTCCCAGACCACTTCTCCGCCCCGCACCACGGCCGCCACCACGGATGGAGCCCGTCCTTCGCTCTGGGCCACGGCGATCCTGTGCCTCAGCGCGCGCCGGGTCGCAGGGAGAAGTTCACGGTCTTCAGAGAGCTCATCCATGATCGGATGCTATGTGTTCGCCATGTCCACGAACCGCGAATAATGGCCCTGGAAGGCGACCGTGATCGTCGCCGTGGGGCCGTTGCGGTGCTTCGCGACGATCAGGTCCGCCTCGCCCGCGCGGGGGGACTCCTTCTCGTACGCGTCCTCGCGGTGCAGCAGGATCACCATGTCGGCGTCCTGCTCGATCGAGCCCGACTCACGCAGGTCGGAGACCATCGGCTTCTTGTCGGTGCGCTGCTCCGGACCACGGTTCAGCTGGGACAGCGCGATCACCGGGACCTCGAGCTCCTTCGCGAGCAGCTTGAGGTTTCGGGACATGTCCGAGACCTCCTGCTGGCGGCTCTCGGGACGGCGCGAGCCACCCGACTGCATCAGCTGGAGGTAGTCGATGACCACGAGGGAGAGGTCGTTGCGCTGCTTGAGCCGGCGGCACTTGGCGCGGATCTCCATCATCGACAGGTTGGGCGAATCGTCGATGTAGAGCGGGGCCGCGGACACGTCCGGCATCCGCCGGGCGAGGCGGGTCCAGTCGTCGTCCGTCATCGTGCCCGAGCGCATGTGGTGCAGGGCCACCCGGGCTTCGGCCGACAGGAGGCGCATCGCGATCTCGTTGCGCCCCATTTCGAGGGAGAAGATCACGCTGGGCAGGTTGCTCTTGATGGAGCAGGCGCGCGCGAAGTCCAGCGCGAGCGTGGACTTGCCCATGGCGGGACGGGCCGCGATGACGATCATCTGGCCGGGGTGCAGGCCGTTGGTCAGGGAGTCGAGGTCCGTGAAGCCGGTCGGCACGCCGGACATCTGGCCGCTGCGCGAGCCGATCGCCTCGATCTCGTCGAGGGCGCCCTCCATGATGTCGCCCAGCGGCAGGTAGTCCTCGGAGGTCCGCTGCTCGGTGACCGCGTAGATCTCGGCCTGGGCGCTGTTGACGATCTCGTCGACGTCCCCGTCGGCCGCGTAGCCCATCTGTGTGATCTTCGTACCGGCCGCGACCAGGCGGCGCAGGACGGCACGCTCGTGGACGATCTCCGCGTAGTACTCGGCGTTCGCCGCCGTCGGGACCGACTGGACCAGGGTGTGCAGGTACGAGGCCCCGCCCACCTTGCTGATCTCGCCGCGCCGGGTCAGCTCGGCGCCGACCGTGATCGGGTCGGCCGGCTCTCCCTTGGCGTACAGGTCGAGGATGGCCTGGTAGATCGTCTCGTGCGAGGGCCGGTAGAAGTCGTGGCCCTTGAGGACCTCGACGACGTCGGCGATCGCGTCCTTGGACAGCAGCATGCCGCCGAGGACCGACTGCTCGGCGTCGAGGTCCTGCGGGGGGACGCGCTCGAAGCCGCCGCCCGCGCCGCCGCCGTCCCAGGAGCCGCCCTCGCGGCCCCGGTCGTGCTGCTCGTCCCCGCGGCTGCGGCCCTCGCCGTTGCGCCGGGGGCGGGGGGGCAGACGGTCTCCCGGACCGCTGTCGGCCCAGGGGTCGTCCATGGGCTCGGGCAAGCTCACCGGGCCGCCTCCTCCCGTCCGCAACGCGGACCTCGCCGTGCCACTCTTTCTAGGGCACGGCTCTGACATGTGGGGCACCCGTAGCCGCCTGTCGGCGAGTCGGGCAACGCACCACGGTAGGGCCGGCAGCGGCGTCAGCCAATCTTGTTATCCACAGGCTGTGTGGATGAGATGTGGACGACGGCGCCAATGCTGTGGGTAAGTACCCGGAAGCTGTGCACGGACCGGGGGACGACGCTGTGGACAAAATCACCTGACCCACCCCCTCACCTCGTCTGACCTGGGATTTTCCTCTCCAGCGACGCTGCTGCGGAAAAATCTTGGCCCCAGCTCCGAGATCGCCTCCAATGGGTGGGGAAGGACGCGCAAGTCAGGGCGTTAGTAAGGATTCAAAGCTGGTTGCATCTATTACCTGTGGAAGATTAGATTGAGCGCATGACACAGGCCCCCGCTGCATCGAAGGCCGCCCTGCGACGGCACGACCGCGAGATCTTCGCGCTCGCCGTCCCGGCCTTCGGCGCCCTCGTCGCCGAGCCCCTCTTCGTCATGGCCGACAGTGCCATCGTCGGGCACCTCGGGACGCCCCAGCTGGCCGGCCTCGGCATCGCGGCGGCCCTGCTCACCACCGCCGTGAGCGTCTTCGTCTTCCTCGCCTACGCCACCACCGCCGCCGTCTCCCGCAGGGTCGGAGCGGGCGACCTGCAGGCCGCCATCCGGCAGGGCATGGACGGCATCTGGCTCGCCCTGCTCCTCGGCGCCGCCGTCATCGCCGTGGTTCTGCCCGCTGCCCCCTGGCTGGTCTCCGTCTTCGGCGCATCCGACACCGTCGCCCCGTACGCCATCACCTACCTGCGGATCTCCGCCCTCGGTATCCCGGCCATGCTCATGGTCCTCGCCGCCACCGGTGTGCTGCGCGGCCTCCAGGACACCCGTACGCCGCTCTACGTCGCCGTCGCGGGTTTCGCCCTCAACGCGGGCCTGAACGCCCTCCTCGTCTACGGTGCGGACCTCGGCATCGCCGGCTCCGCCTGGGGCACGGTCATCGCCCAGTGCGCCATGGCCGCCGCATACCTCGTCGTGGTCGTACGCGGGGCACGGCGGCACCACGCCTCCCTGCGTCCCGACCTCGCGGGGATCCGGGCCTGTGCACAGGCGGGCGCACCCCTGCTGGTCCGGACCCTGTCCCTGCGCGCCATCCTGATGATCGCGACCGCCGTGGCCGCCCGCCTCGGTGACGCCGACATCGCCGCCCACCAGATCCTGCTCTCCCTGTGGAGCCTGCTCGCCTTCGCCCTGGACGCCATCGCGATCGCCGGACAGGCGATCATCGGCCGCTATCTGGGCGCGGGCGACACCGGCGGCGCCAAGGCCGTCTGCCGCCGCATGGTGCAGTGGGGGATCGCCTCCGGCGTCGTGCTCGGCCTGCTGGTCGTTCTGGCCCGCCCGGTGTTCATTCCGCTGTTCACCAGCGATCCGGCGGTCGAGGACGCCTTGCTGCCCGCCCTGCTCGTCGTCGCGCTCTCCCAGCCCGTCTCCGGCATCGTCTTCGTCCTCGACGGGGTCCTGATGGGCGCGGGCGACGGCCGCTACCTGGCCCGGGCCATGCTGGTGACGCTCGCCGTGTTCACCCCGGCGGCTCTCCTGGTGCCCGCGGTGGGAGGCGGCCTGACGACGCTCTGGTGGGCCATGACGCTGATGATGCTGGTCCGGATGGTCACGCTCCAGCTGCGCGCCCGCTCGGGGCGGTGGCTGGTCGCGGGAGCCACCCGCTAAGCCGGTGTTTCACGTGAAACATCGCCCCCTCGATGTTTCACGTGAAACACCTCCCCTGCCGCCGGAACCGGCAACGACGAAGGGCCGCACCCCAGCGGGGTGCGGCCCTTCGTGTGCGCTGCCCTTAGGCGGCGACGACCTCGATGCCCACGTTCGCGGCCACGTCGGCGTGCAGACGCACGGAGACCTGGTACGAACCGAGGGTCTTGATCGGGGAGCCCAGCTCGACGCGGCGCTTGTCGACCTTCGGGCCGCCCGAGGACTCGATCGCCGTGGCGATGTCGGCCGGGGTCACGGAACCGAAGAGACGACCGGCGTCACCCGCGCGGGTGGCCAGACGGACCTTCACGCCCTCGAGCTTGGCCTTGACCTCGTTGGCCTGCTCGATGGTCGCGATCTCGTGGATCTTGCGGGCGCGACGGATCTGCGCCACGTCCTTCTCGCCACCCTTGGTCCAGCGGATCGCGAAACCACGCGGGACCAGGTAGTTGCGAGCGTAACCGTCCTTGACGTCGACGACATCGCCGGCGGCACCGAGGCCAGAAACCTCGTGGGTCAGGATGATCTTCATTAGTCGGTCACCCTTTCCTTATCGCGCGGTGGACGTGTAGGGCAGCAGCGCCATCTCACGGCTGTTCTTCACGGCCGTGGCGACGTCACGCTGGTGCTGCGTGCAGTTGCCGGTAACGCGGCGGGCACGGATCTTGCCGCGGTCGGAAATGAACTTCCGCAGCATGTTCGTGTCCTTGTAGTCCACGTAAGCGGTCTTGTCCTTGCAGAACGCGCAGACCTTCTTCTTAGGCTTGCGCACAGGCGGCTTCGCCATTGTGTCTCTCCTGTGTGATCAAGAAGTGTGGATGCGAGCTGCCCTAGAAGGGCGGCTCGTCCGAGTAGCCACCGCCGGAGCCGCCGGAGCTTCCGCCCCAGCCGCCCCCGCCGCCGCCCTGCTGCTGGCCGCCGGCCGGCGCGCTGGACGCCCACGGGTCGTCGGAGGGAGCTCCGCCGCCCTGCGGGGCGCCGCCGCTGGGGGCTCCGCCCCAGCCACCGCCGCCGCCCTGCTGCTGACCGCCACCGCCGCCGTATCCACCCTGGCCACCGCGGCCGGTGGTCTTGGCGACCTTGGCCGTGGCGTTCTTCAGGCTGGGGCCGACTTCCTCGACGTCCAGCTCGTAGACCGTGCGCTTGACACCCTCACGGTCCTCGTACGACCGCTGCCTCAGCCGGCCCTGCACGATGACGCGCATGCCCCGCTGGAGGGACTCGGCGACGTTCTCCGCCGCCTGCCGCCACACCGAGCAGGTCAGGAACAGGCTCTCGCCGTCCTTCCACTCATTGGTCTGGCGGTCGAAGGTGCGGGGGGTGGACGCGACACGGAACTTCGCGACCGCCGCACCCGAGGGGGTGAAGCGCAGCTCGGGGTCGTCGACGAGATTGCCGACGACCGTGATGACGGTCTCGCCTGCCATGGATGAACCTCTCGGCGGGGATTGCTGCTGGGCTGCTGTGCTACTCGATCCCGATTACCGCTGAACCGGAGTTCAGTGGGTCTCGGGGCGAAGGACCTTGGTCCGGAGAACCGACTCGTTCAGGTTCATCTGTCGGTCAAGCTCCTTGACGACCGCAGGCTCGGCCTGGAGGTCGATGACCGAGTAGATGCCCTCGGGCTTCTTCTTGATCTCGTAAGCGAGACGACGACGGCCCCAGGTGTCGACCTTCTCGACCTTTCCGTTGCCCTCACGGACGACGGAGAGGAAGTTCTCGATCAGCGGGGAGACAGCGCGCTCCTCGAGATCGGGGTCGAGGATGACCATCACTTCGTAGTGACGCATGTGGAACCCACCTCCTTTGGACTCAGCGGCCACGGTCGTTCCGTGGCAGGAGGGTCGTGATGCGTGCGCACGGTGTCCGAGAGCAGACACCGCGCAGCTGTACAGACTACCTGCTCGACTCCTTCCGGTTGAAATCCGGCGCCAGGGGGACACAATCTGTATCCATCGGGTGTGCTCGGTGCTATGCCCCCGGCCCCGCCGGAGGCCGCCCCGCGCACCGCTCTGCTTCAGCCAGGAGGTGCCTTCCGATGGCACAGGCCATGCGACCCCAGTCCTCACCGCCCCCGATCTCGCTCTTCTCGACCGACGGCAAGCCCCACCCGCTGCAGGACACCCTGATGGCGGTCACCCTGGTCCTCGGCGCCGTGGCGTTCATCACGGCGTTCTTCCACCACCTGCACCTGCTCAGCTCGTGGGCCGGGCTGATCGGGATCCTCACCGGTGCGTACGGACAGTTCATCTCCGTCACGACACGCGAGCGCTTCGCACTGATCATCGGCCTTGGCGCAGCGGGCTTCGGCTTCTTCCTCGGCATGGCGCACGGCGGCCTGTTCGGCGGCTGGCTGGGCTGACCGGGGTACCTCCGCGGCAGGGCGCCGCCCGGACGCGCCCGCGGCCTGCGGCCCGTCCCCCAGATGGGTGGCGCCCCTGTCGCAGTAGGCTTCGCGCCATAGCCAGCGAAGCCGCCGGAGGAGACACCCCGCATGAGCCTGTCCCTGAGCACCATCAGCCGAGAGCAGCATCTGGCCTACCTCCAGAGCCTGCCTTCGGCTAGCCACTGCCAGGTCCCGGCATGGGCCGACGTCAAGAACGAGTGGCGTTCGGAGAACCTCGGCTGGTTCGACAAGTCCGGCGAACTCGTCGGTGTGGCTCTGGTGTTGTACCGCCAGCTGCCCAAGGTGAAGCGGTACCTGGCCTACCTGCCCGAGGGCCCGGTCATCAACTGGTACGCCCCGAACCTGGAGGAGTGGATCCAGCCGATGCTGGCCCACCTCAAGAACCAGGGCGCCTTCACCGTGAAGATGGGCCCGCCCGTCGTCATCCGCCGCTGGAACTCCGCCGCCATCAAGGCGGGCATCCAGGACCCCGACGTCAAGCGCCTGCGGGACGTGGAGGCCTCGGTCATCGAGCCGCGCGCCTTCGAGGTGTCGGACAAGCTGCGCCGCATGGGCTGGCAGCAGGCCGAGGACGGCGGCGCCGGTTTCGGCGACGTCCAGCCCCGCTACGTCTTCCAGGTGCCGCTGGCCAACCGCTCGCTGGACGATGTCCTCAAGGGCTTCAACCAGCTGTGGCGCCGCAACATCAAGAAGGCCGAGAAGGCCGGCGTCGAGGTCGTCCAGGGCGGCTACGAGGACCTGCCGACCTGGCAGCACCTGTACGAGATCACCGCCGAGCGCGACAAGTTCCGCCCGCGCCCGCTCAGTTACTTCCAGCGCCAGTGGACGGCCCTCAACTCCGAGGACCCCAACCGGATGCGGCTGTACATCGCCAAGCACGAGGGGGAGCCGCTGGCCGCCGCCACGATGCTCACCGTCGGCCAGCACGTCTGGTACTCGTACGGCGCCTCCGCCAACCACAAGCGCGAGGTGCGCCCGTCCAACGCGATGCAGTGGCGCATGCTGCGCGATTCCTACGCGCTGGGCGCGAGCGTCTACGACCTGCGCGGCATCTCTGACACGCTGGACGAGAACGACCACCTGTTCGGTCTGATCCAGTTCAAGGTCGGCACGGGCGGCGAGGCCGTCGAGTACGTCGGCGAGTGGGACTTCCCGCTCAACAAGGTGCTGCACAAGGCGCTCGACATCTACATGTCGCGTCGCTGATCCCACCCCCACCCACCCACGCACCGCTGCACCCGCAGCTTTTCAGGAGAGGTTCCGGACGGGCATGGCGCTCACGCTCTACGTCGACACCGCGCGCTGGCGTGCGCACCAGAAGCAGATCCAGGACCAGTTCCCCGGGATGATCCCGGTCTGCAAGGGCAACGGGTACGGCTTCGGCCACGAGCGCCTGTGCGAGGAGGCGACCCGGATGGGCGCCGACGTCCTGGCCGTCGGGACGACGTACGAGGCCGCCAGCATCAAGGACTGGTTCGGCGGCGACCTGCTCGTCCTCACCCCGTTCCGGCGGGGCGAGGACCCGGTGCCGCTGCCCGACCGGGTCATCCGCTCGGTGTCCTCGCTGGACGGGGTCCGCGGTCTGGTCGGGGCCCGGGTGGTCATCGAGTGCATGAGCTCGATGCGCCGCCACGGCATCTCCGAGCAGGACCTGGGACAGCTGCACGCGGCGATCGAGGACGTCCGGCTGGAGGGCTTCGCCCTGCACCTGCCGCTGGACCGCCCGGACGGCTCGGACGCCGTCGAGGAGGTCATCGGCTGGATGGACCGGCTGCGCGCGGCCCGGCTGCCGCTGCACACCATGTTCGTCAGCCACCTGCGGGCGGAGGAACTGGCCCGCCTCCAGCAGCAGTTCCCGCAGACCCGCTTCCGTGCGCGGATCGGCACCCGGCTGTGGCTGGGTGACCACGACGCGACCGAGTACCGCGGCGCGGTCCTCGACGTCACGCGCGTGGCCAAGGGCGACCGCTTCGGCTACCGCCAGCAGAAGGCTGCCTCCGACGGCTGGCTGGTCGTCGTGGCAGGCGGGACCTCGCACGGGGTGGGCCTGGAGGCCCCCAAGGCCCTCCACGGCGTGATGCCGCGCGCCAAGGGCGTCGCCCGGGCGGGCCTGGCCACCGTCAACCGCAACCTGTCGCCCTTCGTCTGGGCGGGCAAGCAGCGCTGGTTCGCCGAGCCCCCGCACATGCAGGTGTCGATCCTCTTCGTGCCGTCGGACGCGCCAGAGCCGAAGGTCGGCGACGAGCTGGTGGCGCACCTGCGCCACACCACCACGCAGTTCGACCGGGTGCTCGACGCCTGACGCCGCCCGCCGGCCGGTCCGCGACCGGCCGGCGCGCCCGGGTCATTCCTTGGCGGCCATGCCCCAGTCGACCCGCTGTCCCTCCGAGGGCGTCGCGTACTGCGGCGCCCTCGCTGCGTCCGACAGCACGAACACGTCCTCGGCCCCGTCCAGGACGCCGCCGGAGGGGTCGTCCGATCCGTCCCGGCGCACGACGTCCCGCTCGGGCATCCGGATGTCGCGGACGATGACCGCGCACAGGTAGAGGGTGCCCAGCAGATGGGCGGCGATCGCCAGCTGGTAGCCCTCCGTGGGCAGGCCCTGGTGCTTGTCCCCGCTGCCCGTGTAGGCCAGGTAGAACCAGATCCCGAGGAAGTACACGACCTCGGTGGCCTGCCAGATCAGGAAGTCCCGCCAGCGCGGCCGGGCCAGCGCCGCGAGCGGGATGAGCCAGAGCACGTACTGCGGCGAGTAGACCTTGTTGCACAGGATGAAGGCGGCGACGACCAGGAAGGCCAGCTGGGCGAAGCGGGGCCGGCGCGGGGCGGTCAGCGTGAGCAGGGCGATGGCTCCGCAGAGCACGAGGGTCAGCCCGGTCGCGTAGGTGTTGGCGCCGTCCAGGGGGTTGCCCGAGCGCTGGGAGATCAGCAGCCACACGGAGCCGAAGTCGATGGGCCGTTCCTGGCTGAAGGTGTAGAACTTCGTCCAGCCCTCCCAGGCGTAGACCATGACGGGCAGGTTCACCACGAGCCAGGATCCGGCCGCGCCGAGGGCGGCGGCGCCGAAGGCCCGCCACTTCCCGGCCCGCCAGCAGAGCACGAACAGCACGCCGAGCAACAGGACCGGGTAGAGCTTCGCCGCGGTGGCCAGGCCGATGAAGACGCCGAAGAGCACGGCCCGGCCGCGGGACCACATGAGCATCCCGGCCGCGGTCAGGGCGATGGCCAGCAGGTCCCAGTTGATCGTCGCGGTGAGCGCGAAGGCCGGGGCGAGGGCGAAGAGCAGGGCGTCCCAGGGGCGGCGGCGGTGGGTCCGTGCCACGCACACGGCGATGACGGCCGCGCAGGCCATCAGCATGCCCGCGTTGACCATCCAGTACATCTGCTCGCGGTGCTGCATGGAGCCGGTGCCGGGGGTGAGCCAGGAGGCGACCTCCATGAAGAGCCCGGTGAGCACGGGGTACTCCAGGTACTCCATGTCGCCGGGGATCCGGTCGAAGTACGGGGTCAGGTTGTCGGCGAAGCCGCGCACCGCGTAGAGGTGCGGGATGTCGGAGTAGCAGGCGTGGGTGTACTGGGAGGTGGCCCCCTGGAACCACGCCCAGTCGTAGCAGGGCAGTTTCTGCACCATGCCCAGCGCGAACATGCCGATGGCGATGAGGGCCACCACGCGGACGGGCCCCAGCCAGTGGCCGCCGAGCCGGGCGTGGCGGCCGAGCGGGCCGCCGAGGAACCCACTGCCCGCTGCGGCGACCTCGTCCTGCTGGGTGGGCAGTACGGGGCTGTCCTCGTGCACCTTGGTCATGGGCTCATCCTGCCGTACGGGGCCGGACATGGGGGAAGGCCGTCGCACCCGTGCGACGGCCTTCCCCGGGTCCGATGGGCGGGACCGGTCAGTCGGCCGCCGCCGCGGTGGGCCAGCCGGTGCTGCCGCCCGGGCGGCCGGGTCTGGCGGTGTTCGTCGGGGACGCCGTTCCGCTGGGCCCGCCGATGATCCCGCCGTCGGTCCCGCCGTTCGTCCCGCCGGTGGTGGTCCCGCCGGTGGAGGTCGGTTCGCAGTACAGCTCCCACGGCTTGCAGGACGGCTTGCCGCCCTTCGACGGGGACGGGGAGACCGGCGGCGGGGAGCTCGAGGGCGAGGGCGAGGGCGACGCGGACGGAGAAGCGGGGGCCGAGGGGGTCGGGGAGGGGGCGCCCGCGGAGTCGGCCTTCACACCGATGTCCTCGGCCTCCGGGAACGGCGTGACCGGGGCGCCCTTGAGCGCCTCGCGCATGTACTCGGTCCAGATGACGGCCGGGATGTCACCACCGTGGATGGAGTCGGTGCCTCCCACGCCCTTCATGGACTGGAGTTCCTTGTCCTTCGAGTTCGGGTTGGAGCGGAAGAGGACGACGGAGGTGGACAGCTCCGGGGTGTAGCCGACGAACCAGGCCGACTTGTTCTCGTCGGTCGTACCGGTCTTGCCCGCGGCGGGCCGGCCCAGCTTCTTGGCCTTGGTGCCGGTGCCGTTCTCGACGACGTTCTGCAGGACCTTGGTGACGTTGTCCGCGACGGCGTTGTCCATGGCGCGTTCGGCCTTGGGGGCTTCGAAGCCGGGCAGCTTGTCGCCGTTCTTCTTGACCTCGGTCACGGAGTACGGCTCGTGGTGCGTGCCGGAGGCGGCGAAGGTGGCGTACGAGTCGGCCATCCGGATCGCACTGGGGGTCGAGGTGCCCAGCGCGAAGGAGGCGTCGTTGTTCGGGTTCAGGGACTCTTCCAGGATGCCCGTGGACTTGGCCACGTTGCGCACCTTGTCGTGGCCGACGTCGAAGACGAGCTGGGCGAACGGCACGTTGATGGACTTCTCCATCGCCTCGGTGAGGGTCACGTAGCCGTAGGGGGTGGGGCTCTCGTTCTTCTGCTTGAACGGGTTGCCGGAGGCGTCGCGCAGCGGCTTGCCCTCCCGGTTGTTGATCACGGTGAGGTCGTTGGCCTGGTACTTGCTGTCGACCGAGATGCCCTGGCCCTTGGAGTTCTGGGTGCCGTACTCCATCGCCGCCGCCAGCACGTACGGCTTCCAGGTCGAGCCGACCGGGACACCGCTGGTGTTGGCGTTGTTGCTGAAGTACTTCTGGTCCCAGCCGGGCCCGCCGTAGAGGGCGACGATCTTCCCGGTCTTCACGTCCACCGACGAGGCGCCGAACTGCACGAACGTGTCGTACTCCGGGCGCTTCTTCTCGTCGAGGAACTCGTTGCGGGTGTCCTCGACGGCCTTGGCCAGGGCGTCGACCTTCGGCTTCTCGAAGGTGGTCCTGATCGTGTAGCCGCCCAGGGCCATCTGCTCGGCGGTGATGTGCGCGGTCTTCATCACGTAGGCCTTGGCCGTGTCGACCAGGTAGCCGATCTGGCCGGTCATGCCGCGGGCCTGCTCCGACTCCACGCGCGCGGGGAACTCCGCGTCCGTGTACTTGGCGCGCTCGGCCTTGTCCATCCGGCCGACCTCGACCTCGCGGTCGAGCACCCAGGCCCAGCGCTTCCTGGCCCGCTGCTCGTTGAGGGCGGGGGTGGCGGCCGCGCCGATGCCGCCGTCCGGGTTGTAGAGGTTCGGTCCCTTGAGCACGGAGGCCAGGAAGGCGCTCTCGGCGGGGTTGAGGTCCTTGCAGTCCTTGCCGAAGTAGGCGCGGGCCGCGGCCTGGATGCCGTAGGCGTCGCGCCCGTAGTAGGCGGTGTTGAGGTAGCCCGCGAGGACCGTGTCCTTCTCCTCGGAGACACCCAGCTTTATCGCGATGAAGAGCTCGGTGACCTTGCGCTTGAGCGTCTGGTCCGAGTCCAGGTAGGTGTTCTTCACGTACTGCTGGGTGATCGTCGAGCCGCCCTGGGTGGAGCCGCCGGTGGCCATCTTCCAGACGGCCCGGGCGATGCCCATCGGGTCGACGCCCTTGTCCGTCTCGAAGGACTCGTTCTCCGCGGCGATCACGGCGTCCCGCATCGACCGGGGGATGTCGGAGATCGGGACGATCTGCCGGTTCATCGAACCGCCGGTCGCCACCATCTGGCTGCCGTCGGCCCACTCGAACACGTTGTTCTGGGCCTGGGCCGCCTTGTTCGGGTCGGGCGTGTTCACCATGGCGATGCCGATGCCCGCTCCGGCGGTGATGATCGCGAAGAAGCCCAGTGCCGTGCCGGACACGAGCTTCCAGGAGGGCAGGAAGCGCTTCCAGCCCTCCCGGTCGGACCGCGGGTAGTTGATGAGGCGCTTGTCCGGGCGGCCGGTGCCGCGGGCGGCCCGGCCGGAGCCTCTGCCACGGCCTGCAGAGCCTCTCTGGGCGGCCCGGCGGGCCTCGGCGCGGCTGCCGTGTGCGGACGGTTCCGCATACGGGCCGCTGTGCGAGGCGGTGGGGACGTCACGCCCGGATCCGGCGCCCCGGCCGGGACGCTGCTGGGCAGCCCGGCGGGCCGAGGCTCGCCCACCACCTTGGGGCTGCGACGGTTTGCGGCGGTGCTCGCTCATCGAACGACTACTCCTCGGGCAGGCGAGTGGCCTGGAAGCGGCAGGTGAATTCCGGTTCCCCCGGTGTCCTGGCGCACAGACTACGCACGCTCAAAACCCGACCAGTGCCGAAGTTCACCCCAAATCAGGCAACTTGCCTCGTACGAATTGGTGATGTGACGCCGGTCACCACGTCACCCCTTGTCGCTGGACGCACACCGTTCTATCGTCTGGATGTATCGAGTCGATACATCAGCTCGGCATAAAGACTTCAGAGCCAGAGCCTGGAGTCAGAGTCGGAGGAGAGGCAGGCGGATGAGCAGGCGCTCAGGCATCCTCGAATTCGCCGTCCTCGGCCTGCTTCGCGAATCCCCCATGCACGGGTACGAGCTGCGCAAGCGGCTCAACACCTCGCTCGGGGTCTTCAGGGCCTTCAGCTACGGGACGCTCTATCCCTGCCTCAAGACGCTCGTCGCCAACGGCTGGTTGATCGAAGAGCCGGGTAGCGCCCCGGAAGACGCGCTCGCCGCTTCACTCGCAGGGCGGCGCGCCAAGATCGTCTACCGGTTGACGGCCGCGGGCAAGGAGCACTTCGAGGAGCTCCTCTCCCACACGGGACCCGACACCTGGGAGGACGAGTCCTTCGCCGCCCGCTTCGCCTTCTTCGGCCAGACCGAACGAGATGTGCGCATGCGGGTACTGGAGGGCCGCCGCAGCCGGCTGGAGGAGCGCCTGGAGAAGATGCGCGCCTCACTGGCCCGCACGCGGGAACGCCTCGACGACTACACGCTCGAGCTGCAGCGGCACGGCATGGAGTCCGTGGAGCGCGAAGTGCGCTGGCTGAACGAGCTCATCGAGAGTGAGCGGGCGGGTCGGGATCGCAGACGATCCGGTCCGTCCGACGAAACTGAAAAATGAGGCCTGCATCTCGCAGGCCTCGTCCGAGAACAAACAGGGAGCAACCGGAATGGGTTCGGTTCGCGTAGCCATCGTCGGCGTGGGCAACTGCGCCGCCTCGCTGGTGCAGGGCGTCGAGTACTACAAGGACGCCGACCCGGCGTCCAAGGTCCCCGGGCTGATGCACGTCCAGTTCGGCGACTACCACGTGCGTGACATCGAGTTCGTCGCCGCGTTCGACGTCGACGCGAAGAAGGTCGGCCTCGACCTTTCGGACGCCATCGGCGCCAGCGAGAACAACACCATCAAGATCTGCGACGTCCCGAACACCGGTGTGACCGTCCAGCGCGGCCACACCCTGGACGGCCTGGGCAAGTACTACCGCATGACCATCGAGGAGTCCGCCGAGGCTCCGGTCGACGTGGTGCAGATCCTCAAGGACCGCCAGGTCGACGTCCTCATCTGCTACCTGCCCGTCGGCTCCGAGGACGCGGCGAAGTTCTACGCCCAGTGCGCCATCGACGCCAAGGTCGCCTTCGTCAACGCCCTCCCGGTCTTCATCGCCGGCACCAAGGAGTGGGCCGACAAGTTCACCGAGGCCGGTGTCCCGATCGTCGGCGACGACATCAAGTCGCAGGTCGGCGCCACCATCACGCACCGCGTGATGGCCAAGCTGTTCGAGGACCGCGGTGTCCGTCTCGAGCGCACCATGCAGCTCAACGTCGGCGGCAACATGGACTTCAAGAACATGCTCGAGCGCGACCGCCTCGAGTCGAAGAAGATCTCCAAGACGCAGGCCGTCACCTCGCAGATCCCCGACCGTGAGCTCGGCGAGAAGAACGTCCACATCGGCCCGTCCGACTACGTGGCGTGGCTCGACGACCGCAAGTGGGCCTACGTCCGCCTCGAGGGCCGCGCCTTCGGCGACGTCCCGCTGAACCTCGAGTACAAGCTCGAGGTGTGGGACTCCCCGAACTCCGCCGGTGTCATCATCGACGCCCTGCGCGCCGCGAAGATCGCCAAGGACCGCGGTATCGGCGGCCCGATCCTGTCGGCGTCCAGCTACTTCATGAAGTCCCCGCCGGTGCAGTACTTCGACGACGAGGCCTACGCGAACGTCGAGAAGTTCATCAAGGGCGAGGTCGAGCGCTAGCCGGACCCCCAGGTCCGCGAGGACACCTGGACTTCGGCAGTTCTTCCGCGGAGGGTCCCCGGGCAATATGCCCGGGGACCCTCCGCGTATGTGACCCTTGCCCTCATGCCCGTCGTACGTGATCTGCGCGTACTCCTGCGCCTGAGGGACTTCCGCAACCTGCTCGCCGTACGGCTGCTCTCCCAGGCGGCGGACGGCGTCTACCAGGTCGCGCTCGCCACCTACGTCGTCTTCTCCCCCGAGAAGCAGACCTCACCGGCGGCCATCGCCTCGGCCATGGCGGTACTCCTGCTGCCGTATTCCGCGATCGGCCCGTTCGCCGGGGTGCTGCTCGACCGCTGGCGCCGCCGCCAGGTCTTCCTCTACGGCAACCTGCTGCGGGCGTTCCTCGCCTGCATCACCGGCATGCTGATCGTCGCCCAGGTCCCCGACTGGCTGTTCTACGCGTCGGCGCTGTCCGTGACCGCCGTCAACCGCTTCGTCCTGGCCGGGCTCTCCGCGTCGCTGCCCCGCGTCGTCGGCCCCGGCCAGCTGGTCACGGCGAACGCCCTCTCCCCGACCGCCGGCACCCTCGCTGCGACCGCCGGCGGGGGACTGGCCTTCCTCGTCCGGCTGCTGGCCGCCGACGCCGACGCGCTCGTGATCCTGCTGGGGGCCGGGCTCTACCTGACCGCGGCCCTCGCCTCCCTGCGCCTGGCCGTCGGTCTCCTGGGCCCCGACCACCCGCCGGGGCTGCTCCACCCCTCGGTCTCCGAGGGCGTGGCCCTCACCGTCCGGGGCATGGCCGAGGGGCTGCGCCACCTCGCCTCCCGACGGGAGGCCGCCCGGGCGCTCACCGCGATGACCATGATGCGGTTCTGCTACGGGGCGCTGTTCGTCATGCTGCTCATGCTGTGCCGCTACTCGTGGTCGGACAACGAGTCCGACGGGCTCGCCCTCCTGGGGGTCGCGGTCGGCGTCTCGGGGGCCGGGTTCTTCACGGCCGCCGTCGTCACTCCCTGGCTGGTGGACCGGCTGGGACCGCTGGGCTGGATCACGGCCTGCTCCGCGGGCGCCGCGGTCCTGGTCCCGGCGCTGGGGCTGTTCTTCGCCCCCGGACCGATGCTGGCCGCCGCGTTCGTCCTCGGCCTCGCCACCCAGGGCGCCAAGATCTCCACCGACACGGTCGTGCAGTCCCGGGTGGACGACGACTACCGCGGCCGCGTCTTCTCCGTCTACGACGTGCTCTTCAACATCGCCTTCGTCGGCGCCGCGGCGGTGGCCTCCCTGATGCTCCCCGCCAGCGGGCGGTCCGTGCCGCTGATCCTCTGCGTGACCGCCCTCTACGCCGCCACCGCGGCGCTGCTGGGCCGGCGGCGGTGTTTCACGTGACCCCCGTCGAACTTCGACCCCGAGATCACGCCCGAGATGGACGCCATCGTCCTCAAGGCACTGGTCAAG